>JBBIQC010000418.1:0-4945 GCA_037442585.1 Oscillatoriales cyanobacterium bin_317 | reverse complement strand
GTTCCCCTGATTTAGAGAAACGGTGTTTGTTTAACTGTCTCCATGCCTGCAAGTGCCGCGATAAACAGCAATATTTCTGCATTATTCAAGCATTGGATAAAGCTGCACGGGGGGATATCGAAAATGGACTGGTATTTTCGGGTAGTCATGCTGGACGCGCCGATCGTATCATACCTGTTGCTGAACTGATGGCAGAATTAGTAACAACAGGGGTTACCACAGTCTAGGGCAGATGATCCTTCGGCACCTGCAAAAACAAATTTTCATTCTGGTTCTCACCTGCCTTGTTGCTTTCACGGTCTTTCCATCATGGACAGAGGCTGCAGAAGTCGTTCTGGATGTCTACTTTTTCCACAGCGAAACCTGCCCCCATTGCGCTCACCAAATGCCTTTGATGGAAAGCATTGAGCAGCATAATGACGAAGTAGACGTGCATTTTATCGAAGTACATCGCGATCCCCAAACCTGGCAAACCTTTAGGGAGCGATATCATATTGCTTCATCTGCCGTTCCCCGAACTTTTGTTGGAGAAAAATCCTTTGTCGGCTACAGCGAGAGTGATGGCCCTCTGGAGTATGCTCCGGTCTACTCTGGATACATCGGCTATCGGAACCAGATTCTTCAAGCGATCGCAGAGGCCATTGGTCACGAGGTTCATCTCTCAGCCACTGTTGAAAACTTAAACTTCCAATTTCCGTGGTGGACGTTGGGACTGCCCTTCCTCTACGTCATGAGTTTTCCTCTGCTCAAATCACAGCGATTGGGCGTACAGGCAAAACGGTATTGGCTAGGGGGATTAATTGCAGTCTGTTTGCTCAGCCTGTTTATAATTGTGAACTTGACACCGGATGTTGTCATCCAACAGTTCGCACAGAACCTCCCATTTCCTCTGTTTGTGTCAACCATTGCCTTAGCCGATGGTTTTAACCCCTGTGCCTTCACGGTTTTGATCATTCTGCTCTCGTTGCTGACCTACACGAAACAACGACGAGATATGGCATTAATCGGAGGAACGTTTATTACAACCTCCGCTGTGATGTATTTTCTCTTCATCATGCTGATGGTTGGGTTGGGATCTATCTTACTGGAGCAGTATGGCAAACCCCTACTTCTTGTTCTAGGAAGCGGAATTGCGATCGCCGGATTGATCAACATCAAAGATTACTTTTGGTTCAAACAAGGCGTTTCGCTCTCCCTATCTGACGCTCAGCAACGCACGATTAGCCGAAAGGCAAGTCAAATTGTTCGAGATTTACAAGCGTCCTCAGGACAAAGAATGCAATTCTTAGCCGCCTTAGGAGGGACGGTTGTCCTGGCAGTCATGGTTAACATCGTGGAACTGGGTTGCACAGCAATTTTGCCAATGGTTTACATGACTACCCTGGTCAATTACTGCGAGACTGATTCTGCCAGTAGTCCTATATTTTGTTACATCACTTGGACAGCGCTTTACGCCATAGTTTATATTGTTCCTCTGTTGCTGATTTTATTGAATTTTATCTATTCATTTCAGTCCTCTCGCTTTACAGAAACCCAAGGCAGAAGACTCAAACTGTTAGGAGGAGTGTTCATGCTCGTGTTTGGTTTAGTCATGATCTTGCAACCCAACTTATTAATGCTACGTTAATGGTTAGTTTAACCATATCAATTATTATGAACTGATTTTATTGCCTTCGATGAACTGATCTACGATCGAAGTGGGAGTTTGTTTATTGGAATTTCTGTTGATCTGGTGGGTGAATTTGAGCTTCTCGATCGTACGCTGAGTCAGGCGTAAAGAGTGTGTCAATTCCTTACACTTCAGCCGTGACTGTTCTAGTGAAGCAAATGCTTGCGAACACCAGGTCAGAAATCAGGCATTAATAAGGAGGTTCTCCATGCTAGACCTCTACGAGATGAGTTCACAAGAAATACAAGACCTTTTACAACATATAGGGTATGGGCATCTCGGTTGTAGCTGGGAAGGGCATCCCTACGTCGTGCCCATGAAATATTATCCGGCAGGCTCAGATATCTACCTGTTTACGACCGAAGGACTGAAAACCCAGTACATGGATGCGAATCCAGAAGTCTGCTTGCAAGTTGAAGAGGTTCAGGATCTGCAACACTGGCGCAGTGCGATTGCAACGGGTCGAGTTGAGCGCCTTACAGAACCACAAGATATCGATCGCGTGATGAAGCTGGTCAAAGAACATAATTCAACCCTTTCGCCCGCGATTAGTAGAACTTGGATTGATGCCTGGGGACGGGCAAACATCCGTGCAATCTATCGGATGCACCCCAACGAAATGAGTGGACGTAAGACAGCTTGAAGTTTTAAAGAGGTGATGCCATCAGTTCCCCATCACCCTCACTGGTCGCAGGAGGAAGGGTGAATGAAGCAAATTTTTACCCAGAGTACTCTCGCCCCAGGGTAAAAGATGGCCAGCCTGCTTGGTTAGAGCCTGAGACATACAGCCCAGCGACTCTCGAAAGCGTTAGTGGTGAAGTAATTGACGTTTATCAGGTGACAGTCAGGCGGGGACGGGGATATGGATTGCATTTACTCCTGAGAACAAGTGATCAGACGATCGATGTGCATTTAGGTCCAACACGCTATCTCGACAACGAAGATTTCAGGATTGAACGAGGCAGTTCTGTAGATGTTAAAGGCGAATGGGTTCCGACAGATGGATTACCCGCTATGACGGCCTTTGAGGTCAAACAAGGGGATGATGTGCTGATACTACGAGATGAGGATGGTGCTCCCCTGTGGAGAGAACAACGATCAACAAAGTCTCTGCAAGGGCTGAGTTGAGCCGAACAGGAGAAGCTCCCGGACAGATAATACCGATTTAAACCTTGTCCAAGTCCAGAACCGTAGTTTCTCTGATAGGAAAACTCCAGTTCTCTAGCTGGACTTGGTTTAAACGGTTTTTAGACAGATCGATGGGTTGGTAGAGGCGGGTTTCGCCGTTAAATTAACATCGAAGCAAATGTCTATCAGTTATCAGATTATTATAGAAAAACATAGGGGGCAGCTAAAATGTTTCTCTACGCCTGGACAAGGAACTGAATTTGTGATCCAGTTCCCTATTCGGCAACAAGGGTGCAAAGCCATCTAATCGGGAATACTAAACCCTGGCGATGAATATCTATTGAGTTAGACTATCCTCAGCGCTGTGACTCCTCCCCGTCGATCCCCCACTCCTTTGCCCCAGAGCCGTGTTTCATTGCGGTTGTTGCTGGTTCTACCGTTTGTCCTACAACTGGACGGCTTGGTTATCGCTACGCAATGGACAAAAAGCAGTCAATGATCTGGTACGCCAACTGCGGAATAAGGCCAGTCATGAAATTTCTTACTACTTGCAACAAAGGCTGTCTGAACCGCAACAGATTAATCAACTCAATCTGAGGGCGATCGAATTGAAAATGCTCGATCTGCACGACTTCGATCGCATGGAGCGTTTTTTCTGCAAACAAATGCAGACTTTTAATGTCAGCTATATCAACTTTGCCAATTCTCAAGGAGAGTTCATTGGTATTGAACGGTTAGAGAACGGAATAATTTTAATCAACGAGACTCGTCGGCCCCTCTTCTCAAAAATGTTTGTTTATCAGGCCGATCACCAGGGAAATCGAGCTCAACTCAAACAGATTGTGGCAGATCAACCGCCTGTGGTTCACGAGTCCTGGTATGCAGATGCAGCGAAGGCTAGAAAGCCCTTATGGAGTGATATCTACCAGTGGGACGATAAACCAGAGGTCCTGTCCATTTCTTCCAGCTATCCCGTTTTTGATCAACACCAACGGCTGGTTGGAGTGATTGGAGTTGATTTTGTCCTATCAGACATTAACCGATTTTTGCAAAGTCTCAACATTAGCCCGACGGCGAAAACATTTATCATAGAGCGCAATGGTCTGCTGGTTGCCAGTTCTAGTTCTTATCCGGCCTTTAAAGTTAAAGCAGGTCAGGCAAAACGTTTGCCTGCGGTTGAAAGCCAGGATCCGGTCATACGGACAGCAATGCAGTACATCCTGCAACAATTGGGAAATTTACAGGCGATTCATCACAATCAAACACTGGATGTTGATAATCAAGGAAACCGGGAATTTATTTCTGTCCTGCCCTGGCAAGATGAGATGGGCCTTGACTGGTTGATTGTGGTTGCGATCCCAGAGTCCGATTTTATGGCTAAGATTCATGCCAATACCCGGGTCACTATTTTGTGGTGTCTGCTAGCTCTGGCTGTGGCCATTCTGACTGGACTAATAACTTCCCGTTGGCTGGCTCAACCGATTGCTCAACTCGCCAAAGCCAGTCAGGCGATCGCTCAGGGTAATCTCAATCAATCCATTCAAGCCTACAGCATTGATGAATTAGCCCTGTTATCCCAATCTTTCACGGAAATGGCGGCTCAACTTCAGTACTTATTCACTGAACTGGAGAACCGAGTTGCCGAACGTACTGCTGAACTTGCTCAAGCAAAAAATGTAGCAGAAGCGGCTAACCAGGCGAAGAGCGAATTTTTAGCTCAGGTGAGCCATGAACTTCGCACTCCCCTCAATGCCATTCTTGGCTTTGCTCAGGTGTTGAAAGATGATCCAACCCTGACTCAGGAGCACCAGGAACAGATTGCCATCATGTACCGCAACGGCAACTATCTATTGTCGCTAATCAACGATATTTTGAAAGTGTCTCGCCTACAGACCAATGAGTACCAGATATATGGGTTGGAGCAAGCTCTGGCGCAGCGATCTCTGACCACACAGGAAACGCCACCCACTGTCCTGAACCTCTCATTGCATCGCTATCTCTTACAAATGCCACCCGTATGGATTGAGCAACTCCGTCAAGCTGCCGTGAAAGGATCGGACAAAGAGATTTTACAACTTATCCAGGCAATTCCAGCAGACTGCGCTCCCCTGGCAAATACTCTAGAAACCTGGACAACAGCATTTCACT
>JBBIQC010000417.1:0-4954 GCA_037442585.1 Oscillatoriales cyanobacterium bin_317 | reverse complement strand
TCTGAGCGATCGCCTGCCGTAGTTTCGGCTCCCCAGCGACTGGCCCATACTTGGTTTTGCCTGCTTCCAGGGCGGCTTCGGCGGCTTTACAGATATGATCAGGTGTTGGAAAATCCGGTTCACCCACACTAAAGTTACAGACATCCTGCCCTTCAGCCTTCATCGCCTTGGCTTTTGCATCGATCGTCAGGGTCAATGAAGGGGAAAGTTGACCAACTCTTGCTGCCAGTTTCATGGTTCTCAACGGGAATGCGGCTCGACTTAGACCAGAATACCGCAGCTATTCAGACATGGCATGGCTTTTCTAGGAGTTATGTCAGCAAATGCCAATAAGTTGAGTGGCTGTAATGGCCTGAGTGGTATCTGTCATTGGTCATTCGTCATTGGTCAAGAAAATTTTGACCACCTTCAAACATTGATTCCAGTTCCGCCACAGTTGTGAGGATTCCTTGTAAATCTCCATCTGAGACAAGCTCTTTAATCTCTTGTAGATGTTGCAGCACTTGAGTCCTGCTGCCAACGAGTAATGGAGCGAGTTGATACCAGTTGTAAAGATGATAAAGGACGTGAGATGTTTTGCCTGAATCAAGTTCGTGCCCCGAATCGCGCAGGAATATTTCTAACTCAACTAACCAATCAATGACGGCTCCAATTCCCTCCACATAGGTATGAAAAACCGCAGCGTTAAGCATCTCTTCTGGTGCATCAGGATAAGTTCTGCGAAACGCTTGTCTTGCTTGACTGCTTACGTTGTCCCTTTGTAATAATGCTCGAACAACCTCCCATTGCTGCTCTCGCCTGAATGGCTTGGGAAAATCTTCTCCATTTGTTGATTGCATCTGAGCATTCCCACGAAATTGTTTCTGCATCCAAGCTTAATCTGCCTGTCCGAGATCGCTCTGCCCAAACCTGTATTTCTCTAGCTATATTTTTTAATGACTTGAGACACAATTGATCATGGCTTTGAATTGTACTGGTGCGCTGGTTACTTTAGCGGCCCAACACTTTAGTGTGCTGCTTGAGTTCTACTGCAACCTGTTAGGACAGCCGCCTGTCGTGTTGCTGCCGCATCGATATGCAGAATTTGAGTTGCCGGGAGTGAGGTTGGGAATTTTTCAGCCGAGGGAGAACGGGAGGGGAAGAGCAGAGGAGACGGGAGGAGAGAGGGAAGTCATTCAAAATTCAAAATTCAAAATTCAAAATTCCCCGCAGGGGATGGCGTTGTGTTTGGAGGTGGAAGATTTGGAGGCAGCGATCGCTCACCTGACTGACCTCGGCTATCCTCCTCCCGGAAAAATCCTCACCGCATCCCACGGGCGCGAGATTTACGCCTATGATCCAGAAGGAAACTGGCTGATATTGCACCAGAGATGGGGGAGTTAAGAGTTGATGAAGAGTTAAAAGTTTAGGAGTTGGATTTTAATTCTTAACGCTTAATTATTCATTCTTAACTAAAAAAAGGTGCCCCAGGGACACCTTAGAAGTTGGAGTTTCTCGATCGCGCATCATTCTATAGGAGAAAGCGGGTTTTGCATCCTATTTTTTGTATAGAGCTTTGTTAAGGGGGAAAGTTGTGGCAACAGGAGTTCGGTTTGGGGTGATTGTGTTTCCGGGGTCGAACTGCGATCGCGACGTGGTGTATGTGACCCGCGATCTGCTGCACCAGCCCACACGCATGATCTGGCATGAGGACAGTGATCTATCCGATGTGGATGTGGTGGTCGTACCGGGAGGCTTTAGTTACGGTGATTATTTGCGTTGTGGAGCGATCGCTCGTTTTTCACCCGCTATGAAAGCGGTAGTCGAACATGCTAACCAGGGAAAATATGTGCTGGGAATTTGCAATGGCTTTCAGGTGCTGACTGAGGCGGGGTTGCTGCCAGGTGCCTTGGTGAGAAATCGGGATCTGCATTTCATTTGCGATCGGGTTGCCTTACGAGTCGAGCGATCTGATCTGCCCTGGACGCAGCACTATGAGCCGGGAGAAGTGATTACGATTCCGATCGCGCATGGAGAAGGCAATTATTATGCAGATCCGGATACCCTGGCGGCCTTGGAAGATCATCGGCAAATTCTGTTCCGCTATTGCACGGCAGATGGGAAACCGGAACCGGGCAGCAATCCCAATGGCTCACTCCGCAACATTGCCGGAATTTGTAACCCGGAGGGAAATGTTTTGGGCATGATGCCGCACCCGGAACGGGCCTCCGATCCGGTTCTGGGTGGAACGGATGGGTTACGTCTGTTCCAGGGATTGCTGGCCGCTATGGGAGAACAGGGAGAAGCCCCCCAACTTGCTTCTTTGGGCTGAAGCAACACTTTGGCTAGTAGAGACGTTTCGACGGAATGTCTCTACAGAATTTTTCTCAATTTTGCTTAATCTTTGTTATTAAACATTTGTAAACTGTAACCAGGCATTTCTGGTGCCCTACTCGTAGAGGAGTTTCTATGAAGCGAATGGTTGCTGTTGAGCGTATCTGTCTAAGTGGTCATATTTTGTCTCTGGTGTTTGGGTTGGCAGGGTTAATCCTGGTGCTGCCTAATCCCAGATTTATTGCCGCCCTGCCGGCTTTTGGCCAAAGGTTATTTGGCTGGTCAATGGCTGGAGGCGGCGTTGTTTATATTCTATTGGGAGCGATTACCGTTGCCCTGTATGCCTATCGCAACCTGGGAGTACGGAACTGGTTAGCGTTCATGCTGCCTGCCTTGGTCCTTTCCCTTAGCAGTGAGTTGTTGGGAACCAGTACCGGCTTTCCATTTGGGCACTATGCCTACCTGAATGGATTGGGTTATAAGATTGCTGGACTGGTGCCCTTTACCATCCCCCTTTCCTGGTTTTACTTGGGATTTTCGGCTTATGTCCTGGCGCGAGCGGGTCTGGAAACGAAAGGGCTACCTGGCTGGGTGACGAAACTGGGCGCGATCGCCCTCGGTGCTGTATTGCTCACCTCCTGGGATTTTGTGCTGGATCCGGCCATGAGTCAGGCCCCTTACCCCTTCTGGACATTTCAGGATGTGGGAGAATTTTTTGGGATGCCTTACCGGAATGTGACGGGATGGCTCGGCACTGGAGCACTGTTTATGTCTGTAGCCACCCTGTTCTGGAAGTCATCGGCCCAACCGTTGCGGCGATCGCAATTAACAGTTCCTCTAGCGATCTATCTGGTCAATTTTGCCTTCGGAGCGATCATTACCGTTACCCAATTGGATGCTCGCTTCTGGATTCCCACCTCCATTAGCGTTCTGTTGGGGGTAGTTCCGGCAATCCTGTTATGGTTATTAGCCAGCTCTGATGCTCCATCTCAGCACTCTCAACCGACTGGAACCGAACCTGAATTTGCCAGTGAAGATCAGCCTCTGGGATTGTCGTCTGAGATCCCAGCTATTTCAATGCCCATTCAAGTCAAGGGTTAAGGGCAAACGGTTGACCATCCACGTTTTTTTGATTAATGAAACACTGGCTCCTGCGATCGCCAATGCACCAGCCAGTTTCCTACCAGAGGCAGGCGGCTTGCTGCTTCTGCTAGTACAACTGCCAGCCGTGGCAATTCTCCTGTCCCGGCTGCTACGCGGCCCAACTCGCCATCCTCCCTTGCAGCCGTTGGCTCCTGATCCAGAGTTTCTGGGTAAGGTGAGTGTCGTTGTGCCCACATTGAATGAAGCGGCCCGAATTTCGCCTTGCCTGACCGGATTAAGTCAGCAAAGCTATGAAGTACGGGAAATCCTTGTGGTGGATAGTTACTCCACGGATGGCACGATCGATCGAGTGAAAGCTGCTCAACAGCAAGATCCGCGCTTTCGGCTGATGCATGACGATCCATTGCCAGATGACTGGGTGGGTCGCCCCTGGGCCTTGCATAATGGGTTTCTCGCCAGTTCCGCAGGCAGCGAGTGGATTTTAGGCATTGATGCCGATACGCAACCCCAAGCGGGCTTAGTGGCCAGTTTGCTGCATACGGCTCTGACGGAAGGCTATGACCTGATTTCTCTGTCACCTCAATTCATTCTTAAAGAACCCGGAGAACTGTGGCTGCAGCCCGCGCTGTTGATGACCCTGGTTTATCGGTTTGGTCCGGCTGGAGAAACGAATAATCCTGCCGATCGAGTGATGGCTAATGGTCAGTGTTTCTTCTGCCGTCGTTCTGTGTTAGCCCAAGTGGGAGGCTACAGTAGCGCCCGTCGCTCTTTCTGCGATGATGTCACCCTGGCCCGGACGATCGCCGCGCAGGGAGCCAGGGTCGGCTTTTTAGATGGAGCCAAGGTGCTGAAGGTGCGAATGTATGAAGGCATGGCAGAAACCTGGCGGGAATGGGGACGATCGCTGGATCTCAAAGATGCCGCCTCCCGTGCTCAGGTTTGGGGAGACTGGCTGTTTTTGCTGCTGGTTCAGGGATTACCTTTACCCCTGACTGTCCTGTTTCTGGGAGCAATCTTCTCAGGCCAGACGAGTATCCCGATCCTGACCACCTTCAGCCTCAATTTACTGCTGGTATTGGTTCGGTTTGGATTAAATGCCGCGATCGCCCCTTCCTACGACCTGACCCAAGCTAAAACTCGCTGGCTCTTCTGGCTCTCTCCCCTGGCTGACCCACTAGCTGTCCTGCGAATTTTCCTATCCTCTGCCCAAACTCCTAAACAGTGGCGAGGCCGGAGCTACGGGAAGGAGAGTTAAGAGTTGAAAGTTAAGAGCGAAGAGTTGGCAAAAGGAATGGAGGAGATAGAGGAGGTAAAGGAGATGGAGGAGATAAAGCCTTCTCTCACTCCTATTCCCCTTTGCTCTACTCCCTATTCCCTCCTTACCTCCCCCATCTTCCCCACCCTCTCCATCTCCCTATTCCCCACTCCCTTTTCCCTCCCCAAATATTTCAGATTGTTGCAACCAGAGGTTTACCGTTTTTGTCTGTTTCCAGTCCGTAGTAAAGTGTTGAGCATTAGCTGTGTGAGTTAAACATAA
>JBBIQC010000416.1:0-4961 GCA_037442585.1 Oscillatoriales cyanobacterium bin_317 | reverse complement strand
GCTTATCAATTGACTGCCCTGCCTTGCAAAATGGCTTCCTTAAGACTGCACTAGGGATTACAAGAAATACCGTTCCCACATTTCTAAGCTACCCAGTACTTCACTGGATGATGCTGTACAGATCCGAGATTGGTTAGTAGCAAATCTCACTCCCAATGCTGCTAAACGATGCCTCACTAATATTTCTGCCTGCTGTGATTGGGCAATGAAATCAGGACTAATAGACACCAACCCGTTTCAAGGCATGGCAGTCGAAATTAAGTTATCAAAGGGGCGGGAATCAGAAGCAACGGATATTCACTCATTTACCAGGGAAGAAAGAGAGCAAATCATCCAAGCCTTCAAGAGCAGTCGGTACTACAGTCACTATGCCCCCTTGATTGAGTTCCTGTTCTTCACAGGATGTCGTCCGAGTGAGGCGATCGCGCTGCAATGGAAGCATATCAACGATAAATTCATTACGATTGAGCAGGCAATCACTTACTCAGAGACAGGGTTAGCGCAAAAGTCGGGGCTTAAGACTCAGGAGCGTCGGAGATTCCCGATCAATGGGCAACTACGGTCTTTGTTAAACCTGATTAAGCCCGAAGATTTGGCACCAAATGACTATCTCTTTCCTAGTCCAGAAGGTAAGTTTATTGACCTGAATAATTTTCGGAATCGCGCTTGGAGGGCCGTTTTAGAAAGCTTGCCTGGAATTGAGTACCGGAAACTATACCAGACTCGGCACACGTTCATTACACTTTGCTTGGAAGCAGATATAGATGCCAAAGACGTTGCGCGTTGGGTTGGCAATAGCCCAGAAGTGATTTATCGCCACTATGCAGGTAACAAGCGAGATCTTCAAGTACCTGAACTATAACTTGCAGGCATAGACAAAATAGAACAACCCAATCCGCTTTCTGTTCACCCTTCTCATCTAGTTATCTAAAACTAGGGAGTATCCCATATTGGGTGAGACTCAAAGAAAGATTCAGAAAACATATTTAGTTTTGGTTCTCACGAATTAGCAGTCTTTTAACCTAGTAGGAACACTGCATATAGTTCTAAAATTTCCCAAAACGTTGTCTCATTTTGGGATTATCGTGTACTATTTATGGATAGTATGAACACAAACTGAATGCAGTTGAACTATTCCAAACAAGAACCCCTTGCGAACCTAGTGCCACCTAGGTTCGCAAGGGGTTTTTGCATAGCCAACGTCTACCAGTGGAAAAAGCCTGAGAAACTTGCAATCACTGGTAGACCCCGCTCCTCCCACAGGTTCGAGGGAGAAACATGACCCTCATTATATGACTACCCAATCGAATTTTGAACATCAGGCAAACTTAAATTTGTCTGGTACGTTTGACACCACTCATGCCTCTCCCCAATCTTTTGCAGGAGTAAGGTTGGTAGGCAAGCATGAAGCTGCCGCCATTCTGGGTGTTAGCACCGAAACTCTAAAACGGTATAGGCTCCAAAAAGATTCAACCTTAATCAAGGGCATTCACTATTTTGTTTGGAACTCTCGTGTGGTTCGATACAACCCAGTCTTGTTGGCAGATTGGGGGATGAACCGCGATACTCCACAAGCTCACCAAAAAGCAATCGAAGTATTTTTGGCTTCACTTCCTTCTAACCAGGCGAAACAACGGGGTAGGAGGGCTGGTTAATGATGCAAAAAATCAACAGTGATCGCGGGGTGGACTCTCGCGATCACTTGGACATAAATCATCGTGCCTTGAGCCATTCTAACATTGAGATTCACCAGTCCAGCGTCGATCGAGAACAGGTGATACCCCATCTAAAACTGCTGGGGTATCAACCGGGAGATCATCTTTTCCTGCGTTTTCTCTTGGGCAAGGGTGACGCTGGCAGAACTAATGATAAGGGGCGAAAAAATCAATGTACATTTCCAGACTTGCCCTGGCAAAAGATTGCAGCTTATCAGGCTGAAAAACGCGGGGTCTATTTTGTGGTGAATGGCAGCGGTCATAAGGATGCTGACGTTCAAACTGGTAGAGCCATTTTCTATGAGCATGACAATCTGGATAAGGAACGTTCGGCGGCTCTCTGGCAAGATTTAGGACTGCCAGAACCCACTCTTCAACTAGATACAGGTGGAAAATCAATCCATTCTTACTGGGTATTCACTGAACCTTGTCCTGTAGAAGATTGGAAGAAACTCCAATCCGATTTACTGGAGTTTGCAGAAGCCGATCGCACACTGAAAAACCCTAGTCGAGTAATGAGACTGGCAGGTTGTTTGCATCCTGCTACTTGTCAGCAAGCTACCATCATCAGCGACTCTGGCCAGCGTTACACCTTTGAGCAATTGCGGAAGATCGTTCCTTCTGCCCAGCAATTAAGCCCAAGTATTACCGTCCCACTAGCAGGAGCCACCGATCGAGAAATCGAACGGGCATTAGCAGTAATTCCCCGGAGAATCGTCGATACCGGAACTTATCCGATGTATCGGAATGTTCTATGGGCGTTGAAATCGCACTATGGAGCAGAGCGGGCGATCGCATTAATGGAACACCATAGCCCATCGAAAGAGTGTGGGTGGGATATTGCTCAGGTTTGCCGTTCAGGTGGAAAACACATCACGCTTGGAAGCCTTTTTTACTATGCCAAGCAACACGGTTTTGAGTTTGAGGAAACAGCTAAAATGCCCGAATCCCAACAACCTCAAGAAACATTTCACTCAATTGCAGAAGCCTCAGACGACAACGATCCGGTTACTCCAGAAGAAATTCAGGCTGTCTTAGCTGAATCAAGTTCCCGGCCCGATCTAGCCTTTATCCACTCTTCCCTGATGCAACCGTTACAACAACGGGCAAGGCTTCTGAACATTCCAGTGGAGTGTTTCATTGGTGCGATTCTGCCAGTGGCCGCTAGTTTATTGAAGGTGGGAACCCGGCTTCGTTTATGGGCTGCAACCGACTGGTATGCACCAGCAATTCTCTGGACTGCCTTAGTTGGGGAGTCGGGAACGGCAAAGTCTCCAGTCTGGGAGACCGCGATCGCACCTCTCCATACTTTGCAAACACATTGGGATGACCAATATGAAGCGGCTCTGGAAGACTATGAAGAAGGGTTAGCAGAGTGGGAGAAAAGGGATAAAGAGCAACGCGGTAAGAAGCCCAAAAAACCAGTTCCACGAGAGCTTTACTTCCAGGATGCAACCTTAGAGGCGATCGCTCTAGCCATCTCTCATTACCCAGAACATGGCACCATATGTGCAGTTGACGAACTGACCCAATTCTCCAAAGGATTTGATGCGTATCGCAACGGGAAAGGTGGCGATCGCTCTAAGTGGCTGTCAGCCTATGACGGGAAGGGGCTAAAGGTGAACCGTAAAGGGGAAACCCGAATCAGTATGCAGAGATCGACGATTTCCTTGAGTGGGGGTATTCAGCCAGAGATTTTGAAACGGGAAATGGGCAATATGCAGGTGAACGATGGGTTCTGGCAACGGATTGCCTATTTCCCTATTCCTCTGACTAAAGCCCCGATTCCAGGAAAGGGAGAGGCTTCTAACCTGTCAGAACTATTGGAACTGGCCTATCAGCGGTTGGACGCTTTTGCCGTTCAAATGTTCTGTTTGGATTCAGAAGCTAACAGCCTATGGAACCAGTGGTTTGAGGAATGCGAAAACCTGAAAGTTAAGGAGTTGCATCCAGCGATTCGGACACTTTACCCCAAGGCCAAGGAACGAGCAGCGCGGATCGCCTTAGTGATCCATTGTCTCAATGCAGCTATTGAGGGCACTGACCCATTACAGGAGATACCTGCAAAGACACTGCAAGGATCAATTGACCTAACCCGCTGGACACTAACTCATACGCGGCTTCTGTTCGCAGATTTTGGTCAGGGGGAGAATCCCCAGGTAGTGAAGCTCATCCGCTTTGTAGAGCGATTCAGGGGTATGGGATGGATTGCTGCAAGAGCTGTGATGCGATGGTTCTCTCGTCCCATTGCCGCAAAGGATGCACGGGCGTTCATGATGCAAGTAGTTGAGCTTGGGTATGCAGTCACGAATGGAGAGGAACCCCACTCTAAGAAGTTTAAGATTCAGATCGTCCCTGACACGCCTGACAAATCCCTTCAATCGCTTGCAGGGGAAGGGATTGAAGCTCCTGACAAATCCCCTGACAAATCCCCTGACAGGGTGTGACCAAAATTTAATGTTCTCCCCAGAACTCAGGTTCCTCTACTTATAAGAAACTGAAAGATTTAGATGAACGGAAGATAGAATTACTTGACAAATGATTCTAAAAACAGCTGAAATGCACTCTCAATAGAAGTTTTAGGATTTCTACATCAGATTTTGGTCACACCCCCCTGACAAGTTGCTGACAAAATTCATAGAAGCTGATGATGCCTTGGCTCCTGATGAACAGGTAGTGGAGGGGGCAATTAACGATTTGTCAGGAGATGTCAGTGAGTTTGTCAGTGGGTTTGTCAGTGAGGCAGAAGTCAGCAATGGCAGGGCCTCAGAGCAGTTTGTCAGGGTTGTCAGTGGAGGTGATTAAGATATTCAAATTGAGTGATCGCGTCTTTTGATTACCCTGGTAGTAATAGGTTGAATAGAGTGAGGTTAGGGAATGGTTGCAAGTCCTGAAATTTGTCGGATCAATGGGGCCAAGTCGAGAGGGCCGATGACCCCACGGGGAAAAGCGATCGCTGCTCGCAATGCCATCAAACACGGGTTACTTGCTCAACAACCCCCTTTACTGGTGACAGAAGACTTGGCAACCTTTGAGGGACTGATTCAGGGGTTGATTGACCAGTATCAGCCAGAAAACCCGGTTGAGCATTTTCTGATTCAGCAAGTGGCAATGGGAATGCTCAAACAGCATCGTTTATGGACTGTGGAAGCTGCGATCGCCAATATCGAGATTTTGAAGGCAAAGCAGCTAACCTGATTGACTGACAAAAGTGGGAGGGAGGGGAGGCTCTGCCCTTGGTAATAG
>JBBIQC010000415.1:0-4973 GCA_037442585.1 Oscillatoriales cyanobacterium bin_317 | reverse complement strand
AAGGGGAAAATGGCGAGTTGGCCGCTGGAGGTGAGCGATCGCATGATCTGCATTAAGCCGCTGACATGGTACAGGGGCAAGACACAGCAGCAATTGACTTGCTCCACCTCAAAATACTGCTGAAATCCTCTGACAGAAGCCATTAAGGTATCCCAGGTGTGAATGACGAAGCGAATTTTGCCGGAGGAACCACCGGTAGGGATGGCGATTTTAGATTTTGGATTTTGCAGTTTGGATTTTCTTTGGTCCTTTGTCCTTTGTCCTTTGTCCTCAACCAGTGACGAATGACGAATGACGAATGACTGATCAGAATTTTGAATTTTGAATTTTGAATTTTGAATTTCTATGGTACCGTCTTGCCAGATTAGATCGGGCTGAACCAGTTCAAGAACCTGTTGCCATTCGGCTGCGGCCCAGTCGGGGTTACACAGGAAGAGATGGCTGGGGACGATGCAGGCGGCGATGAAGTGAGCCAGGAATTGGACCGGATCCCGGTGAGCCAGCAGGATCTTGAAGGGTTCCTCCGGATCAGGCTGCGGATAGGTCAGGAGTTGTTGGATCAGGTGTTCTGCTAAGGAAAGAACTTTCTGGCTGGAATGGCCGATTAACCAGTCAGCTTTAGTCTGCTGTTGTAAATAGGTCAGAGGGGTTTTCATGAGACTCATTAAACCAGTGAGCGATACCATAACCCATGGCCCGATCGCAATTTCCTAACTCTGCGGCCAGCTTCAAACCCGCCTGCTGACCAATGGCGGTTTCGAAGACGGAGGAAAACACGGCATCAATGGCATGACTTTGGCAAAACTGGCGCAGGTGAGAGGGAAATCCTGCGATCGCGGGTTTGATCACGTAAATTCCCTGCCAGCCCCGCTGATAGCAGGTCTTTAACTGTTCCAATGTGGCAACCGCTTCATCCAGAGCCAGGGGAGTGGAGTATTGGGCACTCAATGTGAGCAGGTCATTAAACTGGTTGGGTGGTAAGGGTTGCTCCAGATATTCCACCGGCAAGGATTCGCAGACCTGCAGCCAGCGTTCAGCTTGCGCAATACTCAATCCGCCATTGGCATCCAACCGCAGTTGAGCGTTCCTGGGAAGTTGGGCCATTAGTTCTTGAAATAGTGCCAATTCAGCTTCCAGGTCAGCGACTCCGATCTTCCACTTGAAGGTACGATCGCCGTGCTGCCAAAACTTTTGCCAGCCTGCTAACGCTGCTTTCCCCGCTGGCAACAACACACTATTGGTCATGCTGCTGGTATAGCCCGTTTTCTTCTCTGCGGACTCCCTAGCCCCTGCCTCGTGCCCCGCGCCCCCTGCTTCGTGCCATATTTCCTCCCACGCCGACTCAAACCCAAACTGACAGGCAGGTAAATGATTGGGAATGGCCCTAATCTGATCAAAATCAAGTAAGGCCGGCAGTTGAGAGCAGAAGGTTAATGCCTCCTCTAGTGTTTCAGAGCCAAACCAGGGAACCGGGGCAATCTCTCCCCAGCCCACTCGGTCATGCACATCCGTTAATTGAATAATAATGCCCTCTCGCTCTCGCCATGCGCCATAGCAGGTACTCAATGGTTGCCGGAATGGGCGGCGGTAAGAACGGTAGGCGAACCGGATACGCAAATCATCAGCCCCACACTGCTTCCAGCATGAATCCAACGCCCAGCATTAACCCCGTCCAGAAGTGCAGGGCAACGGCAATAAACCGGCAGTAGAGCAGTTTTGCGGGTTCATGGTAGTGGCTGCCAATGAAACGGCAGAGCTTCACAGCATAGGGACAACTGACAAAGACGAGCAGCGTCCAGACTGGGAAAAGTCGGGCCACAATTCCCATGACTGTAAGGCCGTAAATGGTGGCACAAATCCAGGGCAGCAGTTGAGCCGATCGCTGACTCCCCAGGCGAACCACGGGCGATTTCTTACCAACAGCGGCATCATCTTCCACCTGATTGAAGTGGGAGCAGAAGAGAATCAGGCTGGTGACCAAACCAATAATCACCGAAGCCGCAAAGTTGGTGACTGACCAGGATTTCGTCTGGCTGTAGTAAACTGCTGCAAAGGCGACAGGCCCAAAGGCAAAGAAGCAGAGAAATTCTCCCCACCCCTGGTAACTCAAGCGAAACGGTGGCCCCTGGTAGATGTAACCGAGAGCACAACAGGCCAGGATTAAGCCAATTACGGTCAGGTCTTGTTGCCAGAAGGCGATCGTCCCAATCCCCATCAGCCCAGTTGCCAGACAGAAATTGCCGCTCCAGAAGATCAGGGATTTATTGCCCGTCAAGTTCACCAGGGAGTTGGCCTTGTTGACATCCACTCCCGTTTCTGAATCAAACACATCATTGCTCAGGTTTTCCCAGGCCAGGATGAGCATCGCGGAAATCAGGAAAGTGGCAAAGATCGCCAGGTGAAGCACACCGGTTTCCGCATAGGCGATCGCTGTTCCCACCCAGATCGGCATAATTGCCACGCTGTACATGGGGGGTTTAATCGCCGCCAGCCAGAGTTTCTTTTTTGCAGGATCAGCAGTTCTGGTGACCATTTTTAGACGTTGTCAAAGGGGCACAATTCGGCTTAAAGTTGCCTCATCATTCTACGATCCAGCGGTTCACAAACTTGCAAGAGAGGCCGAGTCTTCAAATTTTGAAATAAACCTCGTCCCCATCCAGAACTGTAGTTTCTTGCTCTTTTCACGCAAGTTGGAGAACCTCAGGAGTTATTAAAGTTGTGTTGGTTTTTAATACATGCCAGTCACTTTGTATTGCGATCAACTTTTTCATACCCCCAGAAATTTATATCAATTTCTTTCAAGTTGTCAGCAAATTTCTGTCGAAAAAAACACCTCTCAAATTGTCAGTATTTCTCTAGGAATTGCTGCGATCGATCCCCTTGTCGTCTTACATGAAATTGCTCAATCTGATCAGTTAAGTTTCTATTTTGAGAAGCAGGATGCGATCGCAGAAAGTGTCTTTAAGATGCCAGGGGGAGCGATCGCTGCTATCGATTCCGTAGCTCAACTACAAGTGGAAGGACGCGATCGTTTTAGCCAGGTGAAAGCCTTTATCCAATCGACGCTGGCTGACACGATCGTGGCTGGCGAAACTGACTTACCCTTCTCCGGCCCCCACTTCTTTTGTAGTTTTGCTTTCGCAGATCACTGCCATAACCAAGGCTCCCCAGGCTTTCCAGCCGCAACCGTGTTTCTCCCTCGCTGGCAGGTTTCCTGTTCCGAAAACGGCTGTGTCATCGTCGCCAACCTATTACTTGATCCAGCCACCGCTTTAGAGCGCACCGTCGATACTCTCTGGCAAAACATTCAAACCATTCGCTCCCTACAGGATGAATTGATCAGTCCAACAATTCAGCAGACAGAATTTTTGCAGCATCAGGATGTAACCCCCACAGAAACCTTCAAGCAAGCGGTTCAGTTTGCCTTAGAGTCCATTCAAACCCAGCAATTTAATAAAATTGTCCTGGCTCATGCCATAGAAATGATTTCGCCTCTGGCGTTCAACCCGGTTTCTTCCCTGAACAACCTGCGGCAGTTGTACCCCGATTGTTATGTCTTTTCTGCCTGCAATGGACTCGGCCAATATTTCCTGGGAGCCAGCCCGGAGCGGCTTGTCTGTCTACAAAATCATCTGTTAGTGACCGATGCTCTGGCAGGGACTGCACCACGCGGCAAAACAACGCGGGACGATGCCAGACTTGCCAGCAGCCTGTTAACTAATCCCAAAGAAATGCATGAGCATCAGGTGGTGATTGATTTCTTGAGCAGTCAGCTAACTCAGTTAGGACTATCTCCCGAACGATTTCCCCTCCGCCTGCGCCAACTACCAAACATTCAGCATCTGCACACCCCCATTCGCGCCCTCGTTCCCTCCCAGGTTCATTTACTGGATGTGGTGGCGGCTCTTCATCCCACTCCAGCGGTGGCCGGACTGCCGCGAGAAATCACCTGCGCCCAGATCGATCGCCTGGAACCGTTTGCCCGATCGCTTTATGCAGGCCCGATCGGCTGGGTAAATTACAAGGGCGACGGAGAATTTGCGGTAGGCATTCGCTCTGCCCTGGTGGAAGGGGGCCGTGCCCGTCTATTTGCGGGTGCCGGCATCGTCCAGGGATCAGATCCGGAGCGGGAACTGGCCGAGGTGCAATTGAAGCTACAGGTGTTGAGGGCGGCTTTGGTGTAAGTTCGTCGCAGGATGGCGGTAGAGACGGTTCAGCAAGCCGTCTGTACGGGATGGTGGGATGATGGGAAGGGTTGGGTGGATGGCCGTTGTGTGGGCCTCAATATCCTTCCTGTCTAGCAGGATTGTTCCCTTGTATGACGATCGACTTTACGAATACCAATCTGCTCTGGACTTCGATCCTGGCAGAAACTTTATACCGACTGGGGTTGACGATTGCCATTATCTGCCCAGGATCTCGCTCCGCGCCGCTAACGGTAGCCTTTGCCAATCACCCTGAGATCGAAGCCATTCCCATCCTGGATGAGCGATCGGCAGCTTTTTTTGCCTTAGGTCTGGCTCGTCAGCGGCATGTTCCAGTGGCGCTGGTCTGTACCTCTGGAACCGCTGGGGCAAACTTTTTTCCAGCCGTGATTGAAGCCAGGGAAAGTCAGGTGCCTTTGCTGGTGATTACTGCCGATCGTCCTCCAGAACTACGGGACTGTAATGCCGGACAGGCGATCAATCAGAATCATCTCTACGGCTCGTTCCCCAACTGGTACACCGAACTGGCCCTGCCCTCTCTGGACAACAAGATGCTCCAGTACCTGCGCCAAACCCTGATCCACGCCTGGGAACAAACCCTTTATCCGGTTGCTGGCCCTGTCCACCTTAACCAACCCTTCCGGGAACCCCTCGCCCCCCTCCCCGAACCTCAAGCCCAGGCCCAATCCCTCTCCTTTAACCCCACCCACTTCTTCACCTCCCTCCCTCTCCCTCCCCGCCTCGCCGGCACGGGGAAGGGCGCGATGG
>JBBIQC010000414.1:511-4989 GCA_037442585.1 Oscillatoriales cyanobacterium bin_317 | reverse complement strand
TCCAGTGTTCTGCAGGAAATCCTGAGAAAAGCTGTCATTCGAAGTAGGGGAGGAAGATCCGCCGTAAGCAGTTTTTGTCTAGCAGATTCCAACAATTGTTGAGTGCGATCGAAGGTGGCTTGAGGACGATCGGCACACTTAGTGAGGACTGTCTGGGGCATATCAATCACTCCATTGAGCTAGATAGGGGGGACACTCAGATATATAAATGAGGCACCCCATTGCTTAAATAGGATTGCCTCATGCGAGGATTTGTCGGGCTTGGTAAGTCGGGCTTTAGCAGTTATCGGGATAAACTTAAGAACTGGATACGCTCAGTTGTACCGATCACTTGGCCACCAATTCGGAAGGGTAGTAGGAACATAATAATGCCGCGATCGCAAAGCTCCATAGCTGCAAGTCCTCCCGCCAGAAATGGTGACCCTGGCAGCTCATTTAGTTTGTGAGCACTTGCCAGCGCCAACTAACAACTCTGGGAATCGAATAATAAGTAGAGCTAGAGCGACGGGGAGTTCCCTCACCATAAACTTCGCCAGGAACCTGATACCGCCAGTTGACAGCGTCAGGTTTGCGGTAAGTCTGAGGAGTGCAGGAGGAGCACTGGAAGGTGTGTCCAAGATAGATCAATCGCATAAAAGGTTCTCCTGAGTAAGAGTGGGGGTTCTCATGGCACAAACCAATAAGGGTTGGAGCATGCCTGATCATTGATGCTATGAAGAATGTGCTGAAAAGCTGGGAAGATGTTATTCGTCTACAGTATCCCCTTCCTATCTAAGGTGTCTGTGGGAAAAGGTGGGAGAATGTTAGATCTTGCGAATGCCTTAGAAGCTCTTGCGTGTGCCAACCAAAGGGAGTGGGATAATGATCCTATTCTGTTTTGAGCGAACCAGAAATCAATGACCCTTGATGAGGCGATCGCGATCATTGATGCTGCACTCAGGCCAGCAAGGCTCAACGACCTGCAGGAAACTGTGTTTCGGCAAGCGTGGTTAGGCAAAACCTATCAGGAAGTTGCCAGAGAAACGGGATACGATCCTGACTATATTCGGGGCGTTGGGTTTCAACTGTGGCAGATGCTCACCGAGGCTTTTGGGGAGAAGGTGACTAAAAATAACTTTCGCTCGGTGTTGCGGCAACAGGCCAGGGTAAGGTTGCAGTCTTCTGAAGAACGGTCAGAGGGGCCAGCAGGACAAAGTTTAGAAATTGTTGATCGACCTCGGCCATTCTCTCAGGTGGTTTTAGAATTCCCTGAAGGCCCCGTCAGTTTGGATTCCCCGTTTTACATCGAACGACCTCCGATCGAATCCCTGTGTTATGACGCGATCGCCAAGCCAGGAGCCTTAATTCGTCTGCGTGCCCCCAGTTTGATGGGGAAAACCTCCCTCAAAAATCGGATTCTTGCTCATGCTGCCCAACAGGGCTATCGCTTGGTGCGACTGAACTTTGAACAGGTGGATGAGTCTAAATTCAGTAACCTGAACCAGTTGCTGCGCTGGTTTTGTGCAACTGTAACTCAGCAGCTTCAACTGGAATCCCGCTTGGATCTTTATTGGGATGAAGACTGTGGAGCCAAAGTCAGTTCTACTGTGTATTTTCAGGGCTACGTGCTGGAACAGCTCAACACTCCTCTGGTGCTGGCTTTGGATGAGGTAAACCGATTGCTGGAGTATCCAGAGATTGCCCAGAGCTTTCTACCGTTACTGCGTTCCTGGTATGAAGAAGCCAGGGATCTGGAAATTTGGCAGAAACTTCGATTAATGGTGGTTCACTCTACGGAGATTTATGTGCCGCTGGATATTAATCAATCTCCATTTAATGTAGGGCTGGCGATTCGGTTACCTGAATTCAATCCAGGGCAGGTGCAGGATTTGGCTCGACGACATGGCCTGGACTGGGGTGCTCTAGAGAGCGATCGATTAATGGCACTGATCGGGGGGCATCCTTACCGACTGCGGTTGGCTTTATATCATCTAGCCCGGGAAGATTTAGAGTTGGAACAGTTGTTACGGGAGTCACCAACGGCTACCGGAATTTACGGTCATCAACTCAGACAACACTGGATTGCCCTGCAACAACATCCGGAATTAATGGCCGCCATGAAACAGGTTGTAGCAACGGAAGGTGGAGCAAGAATTGATCCGATCGCAGCCTATCAGTTAGAGAGTATGGGCGTGGCTAAATTTGAGGGCAATCAGGTCGTACCGAGTTGTGAATTGTACCGTTTGTATTTCAGATCTCAGTTAAATTAATCACTAACCAGCAACGGTGAACCAAATATGGTCAATGGCAATGTGATCGCCGCAGCCTATCAAAATCAACACATCTCCGATTATCAGCTTGGCGGCAGCTTAAGCAATGATGCGTCTACCTACGTGATCCGACAAGCGGATTTTGAGTTGCAATCCGCTCTCCAGCACGGAGAATTTTGTTATGTGTTTAACGCTCGCCAAATGGGTAAATCATCCCTGCGGGTAAGAGCCAAACATCAGTTGCAGCAGGCCGGATATCGCTGTGCCTCCATTGATCTAAGCCGCCTGGGTGGTGAAAACTTGACCCCGGTGCAATGGTACAAGGGCATCATCTCCGAACTGTGGCGGGCCTTTAATCTGATGGGCACCGTTGACTTAATCGCCTGGTTTCGCGCCCACGCAGACCTGTCTCCTGTGCAACAATTGGGACGGTTCGTGGAAGAGATTCTCCTGGCTCACATTCCGGCCAATCTGGTGATTCTAATTGATGAAATCGACAGCATTCTCAGCCTCAATTTCTCAATGGATGATTTTTTTGTCTGGATTCGCTCCTGCTACAACCAGCGAGTCGAGAATCCTGCCTATAACCGTCTAACGTTTGCCCTGTTCGGGGTGGCAACTCCATCGGATTTGATCCAAGATCGCCAGCGGACTCCCTTCAACATTGGTCGGGCGATCGAACTACAGGGTTTTAAGCTCCAGGAGGTTCATCCTCTTATGGAGGGTTTGACCGGAATTGTGGACAATCCAGAAGCTGTGTTGAAAGAAATTTTGCACTGGACGGGTGGGCAACCGTTTCTCACCCAAAAGCTCTGCCAGATTGTCTTGGAACATTACCAGACAGAAAAAAAAGACCTGAAGACATCCCACTCGGCTGCGGTCAAAGCTGTCGCCTCTCCGTTTTTAGATCGTCTATTACGGGAGGCTCTCACGCACCATAGCAACATTGCCGTCCAAATCAGTACGCTGGTTCAGACCTATGTGATTGATGATTGGGAAACTCAAGATTATCCCGAACATTTGCGAACTATTTTGCAGCGGCTTTTGCAGCAAGAACAGCGGTTGCCCTGGCTGCTAGAACAGTATCGACAGTTGCTGGAAAGGGGAAAACTCAAAGCAGATGGCAGTCCCGAACAGACTGAACTCTTGCTGTCTGGTTTGGCGGTCAAGCAGGCCGGATATCTGCAGGTGCATAACTTGATCTATAAGGCGGTGTTTAATCTGGATTGGATCGAGCAAATCCAAACAAAACAGCTATTTTCAACTAGAGTAGTCATCTGTGAGGCGTTTATTGACCATTTAGACCAGATGAGTCATACCGAAATTGAAGCAGTAGCCCAAGCCATGCTGCGGCGATCGCCCAAAACGGCCACTGTACTGGCTAAGCTTCTCAGTGGCAAATCTTCATCCCAGTCCCTGAGTTAGGCTTCTCAATTCCATCTATTACCTATTCCAATAGATAAACCAACCATCTATAAGTGCATCTGAAGTAAGCTAAACAGTACCCATTTATCTTAAGAAAGATTTTATGAGCTTACACAGAGAGACTGTGCCTACCGAAGATATGCCTAGATGGTTACAGCGGGTTGTTTATACCCTGGAGATTGTGCAAGACCTGATTGTGATTTCCCTCTGCATTGGTCTGTTTAGCTTCATGGTATTGCAGTTACGCGAGATGTTTCTCTCCCTGCTGCCCCCCCTGGATTTTCAGGTGGTCACTGCCGATATTCTGTTCTTGCTGATTCTTGTGGAATTATTCCGCCTGCTGATTATTTATTTGCAGGAGCAACGGGTATCGATCGGCGTAGCGGTAGAAGTTTCCATTGTTTCTGTCTTGCGAGAGATTATTGTGCGGGGAGTGCTGGAAGCTCCCTCCACCCAGATTCTATCGGCCTGTGCGCTGTTAATTGTGTTGGGTGCCCTGTTGGTGGTGCGCGTCTGGTTGCCTCCCACCTTTGAAGGGATTGATCCAGAAAAACGGCTGTCAATGCGGCGTAAACTAGAACGAGAACTCCGTAATCACGAAACCTCTGAGATACCGCCGCGAGTGATCGAAACGGTCAATTCCTCGAATTCTTCCTCCCGGCATGAGTCCTGACGGGATCCCCTCTCCTATTCTCCTTTCCTAATCCTGAACGTATGGCTGACATGAAACCCCGTGACGTACAAGTTGTCGAAATTGGTGCTGGAACGATCGCCCTGCGATCGCGCACCTGGGATCGCCTCAAG
>JBBIQC010000414.1:0-501 GCA_037442585.1 Oscillatoriales cyanobacterium bin_317 | reverse complement strand
TGCCGAATTGTAGAAGGAAAGAAAGAGAATATTCGCCTCAAGTTTGAAGTAGAATACGGACGGCAAAAAGGTACCACTGCTAACTCCTACCTGATCCAGGCTCAGGACACGGCTTTAATTGATCCACCTGGGGAGTCTTTCACCAACCTGTTTCTGGACGAGTTGGAGCATCATCTGTACTTTCAACGCCTGAATTACATCATTCTCAGTCACGTTAATCCCAACCGATTGGCGACTCTAAAACGGTTATTAGAACTGGCTCCCTACGCGACGGTGATTTGTTCTAAACCAGGAGCAAATACGCTGCGATCGGTATTTGCCAATCAGCCCTTGAATCTGCCATCCCCCAGGGAAGACGAGGCTCAAGATCTGGGGATTGACTATGGTTCCGATCGCACGCTGAAGGTACACATTATCCGGGATGATGAGTCTCTGGATCTGGGAAATGGTCACGAGTTACAGTTTCGCTTTGTGCCCACCCCCTGCCACCCGGATGCGATC
>JBBIQC010000413.1:0-4999 GCA_037442585.1 Oscillatoriales cyanobacterium bin_317 | reverse complement strand
ACACTGAAACGAACATTGCACTCATCATGCCAATCGCACTCATGCTCGTTTAGTACTCTAAGCAATCCCGGAATCGCCTGCTCACTACCAATCTTTCCTAACGCCTCAGCCGCACACCTATGAAGTACAGCCACACTCCAAGTGTCATAGGGTTGACATTCCAGTGTCTTAATTAGCTCTTGAACAGCACACTCACTACCAATTTTCCCTAATATTTCAGCCGCACGCCAGCGAATGCCAAAGTCTTGATTTCCAAGTGCCTTGATCAGTGCTTGTATAGCACACTCACTACCAATTGCCCCTAATGCCTCAACCACAGCTTTACGAACATTATATTCTTGATTTCCAAGTGCCTTGATCAGTGCTTGAATAGCACTCTCACTACCAATTGCCCCCAATATCTTTAATGCACAATTTGCCTTACTAAAGGCAAAATGAACATCAGAGTTTTGAGAGTCTAGATTTTCTAGAACTTTGATTAATCCTGGAATCGCTTGGTCACTACCAATTTTGCCCAATGCCACAACAGCCAACCAAGCAACAGCTTGATCATCGAGTACCTTGAGCAATTCTGGAATCGCTTGCTCACTGCCAATTTCTCCTAATGCATAAACGGCTTGTGTACGAACACCAGAGTCTTGATCATCGAGTGCCTTGATTAGTCTGTCAAAGGCACCCTCACCGTCAATTTTTCCTAATGCCCGAACCGCAATTCCACGAACAGCAGAATCTTTATGTTTTAGTGCCTTGAGCAACCCTTCAAAAACGCTCTCACCGCTGATTTTCTTTAATGCATATAATGCATAAGCTGCATAAGCTGCCTTACTTGGTCCATAACCCACTTTCCAACGAGTATAGTATTCCTGATCGTCCAGTGCTTTGAGCAATCCTTGAATTGCTCGCTCACTACCAATCTTACCTAATGCCTTAGCAGCCTCACCACACAACCGTTGATCATCGAGTGCCTTGAGCAACCCTGGAATTGCCTGCTCACTGCCAATTTCGTCTAATGCGCTGACCACATCCTGGCGAATAAAGATGCTGTCATCCTCTAATAACTTGAGCAATCCTTCAATAGCACGCTCACTGCCGATTTTCCTTAATGCATATAACGTTTGGGTGCGGACATTGGAGTCTTGATCGTTTACTGCCTTGAGAGTCCTTCAGTAGCGTGCTCACTGCCTATTTCCCCTAATGCCGCAACCGCCTTGCTACGAACATCAAAGTCTTGATTGTCTAGCGCCCTGAGTAGTGCCTCCAGAGCGTTATCGCTGCCAATTTTCCCTAATTCCTCAGCGGCCCTCCCATAGACATCAGAGTCTGAATGTTCGGGACCTTTAGCCAGTCCCCGAACGGCAGCTTCGGAACTGGTCTTTCCTAAAAGCTCTACCTTTAACCACTGGGGAATCTCCAGTGCATTCACTAAAGCCACTGTCTGATCCTGAAATTCTTGCCTTACCTCTCCGGCTAATCGTGCTCCTAGCTGCCAATCTACCTCTAACGCCAATTTCACAAGCTGTAGGGCTAGTGCTCTTTTCTTTTCTTTGTCTGTCTCATTTTCCACCTCTTTTCCTTTCGCTGTGGAAAGTCCTAGCATCAACGCAATAGGTTCTGTCCACTTCAAATAGTTAAGATAGTCCCGTTTCAATTCCTCATCGCTTAGTCCTGGTAATAGCCGCAGCAGATATTCTGCCGCGTAATATTCCTGAATGAGTTGGTGGCGAAACTCGATTTGGGTGGTGTCAGAAGCCACTTGTAGCAAGTCCCATTCCAGCAGATCTTCAAGATATTCGCTGGCTTTGGTCAGAGCATTGGTTTCGCCTTGAGTTTGCAGAAAATTTTGGAGGATTTGAATCGCCCGATCTTTGGAGATTTGCAGCTCTGGGTCTGTCGGTGAGTGTCCCTGGGTCATCTCAAATGCAAGCTGCTGCAATAACCATTCAGTTAAGCGACGCGAATCTTCCGAAACATAGCCACGCTTCGGTTTAAAGGCTTGATACCGTCGAGCAAATTCCTGGCGAAAGAGTTCACCACGATTGGTTGGGAGGTGTTCTTCAGGACTCTCTTTCACCACATCACAGAGTATCTTGAGCAGCAGCGGGGTTTCAGCCAGTTCCCGCAAACGCTCTTTAAGCTGGTGCAAAAGAATTTCGGCTCGTCCAGGTAAACGATTTTCAATAAACGCCCGCATTTGGGGTTCTGTTAGGGGAAGCAGGGTGAGCTTTATCTCTAAGCCCAGTTCAGCTTCGGCTCCTAGCTCCCGTGTCGTGAAAATGCGAGGATTCTTCCGAAAGTCTCGCTCGCCCTGAAAGTCTTGCAGTTCTGACCAAATGGCGGGGGTTGGAATTTCGTTCAAGCCATCAAACAATAACAAGAAGCGACCTTCCAACAGCAATTCCTCGATCGCTGCTACATCTAACCGTGCCTGTCGCAACACTTTATGAATTCGGTTCACGATCTCCTCTTCTTTGCGATCGCGCAGTTCGATCAGAACGGGAATTTTGAAATTGGTTTCACCCCTTTCAATCGCCGCCAGAGCATTTTGGGCTTCTTCCCACAGCAGTTGTCGCAACGCAGTAGATTTGCCAGAACCCGGTTTGCCCATCAACAACACATGGTCAGGAGCGTAGTGGCGCAGTCCTGCCAACACGTCCCATTGCTCAACCTGTTCCCGTTGTTCTGGATTTTCCCGTCCTCCGCCCTTATGCTCTTCTTTCAGCTTCACCCTCTCAACCCGCAGCGGGATGTAGAGAGCCTGCCACTCTTGATAATTCTCGTTGTCGAGGATTGACTGCAAATAGCATCTGAAATCAAAAGTCTTTGCTTCAGTAGCCTTGAACTTCTCTGGTTCTGCGAGGTGGTAATGAGTTCCTTCAATAAAAACAGTGGCACCATCTCCTGCATAGGTTTGGAAACCTTTCGCCCCATCCCGATTGACTTGCAGCATGGATGGATTAGCCCTCAGCTCCGCTGCAAGTGCAGGACTATTTGAGATTGCACTCTCCACCCACGCTACTAATTCAGCGTCGGTCACCGCTGGATTATCCCGCCGTTTCTCATCAATAATCTGGCGTAGTTGGGCGATCGGGTCAGCCATCATTACCTCCGCCTACTCTGACTTTCCCTGGATGTGGATTTCCCCAATGTAGGCGGTGCCCCCTTCCACCTTAGTCTGCCAGCCCTTCGCCTGGTCGTAGATATTTTGCGTCATGCGGCTCTGGTCAACCAGCTTGCCCGCATTGATTTCCTGGGCCAGCAGCAGGATGTCATGGGCAAACTGCGAGTCTTCATCCATGGCCACCTGCAAATAGGCGGCAATCTGGTTGACCTGCTCCGGGGTAATTTTGTGGGTCTGGTCGATCGCCACTTTAACTTCTTCCACGCGAGGCTTACCCCGCAGCTTTACCCAGATCCGCTTCAGCAGCGTATCCATTTTGGCGATCGCTTCGGTGGTAAACTTCTTAGCCAGTTCCCCCGCCCCGGTTTCGAGGAATTTTTGGAAGGCAAGATTTGCGATCGCACTGGCCGTCATCGTGGTTAGTGGGTCTGCCATACATCCTCCTGAGGGCAATGTTTCCCTCTCTCTATTGTATGAACGATGACTCCCCTTCAAGTACTGTAGTTATTAATGAGATGAGGCAGTCCTGGAGACAGAGTATTCGGCACTTACCTTCTCCATCCGTGTAAAGCAATGATTCCATGAGAACCATCAAACCAGTTTACCTGTCTCAGTTGGACGCAATCGAAATTCTGTGGCCCGGTGACGTTCGCGTACTGGTTGAATTCATGCTTCGCGCTTGCGATGCCAGAGTTCAGGAACTCAATTCGCAAAATCGAGGGTCAAGACAGCGATCGCGTCCCACCCTTCATGGTCTTGCCGGTCATTTTGCAAGACTGACCCATGTTTCAGTAGACCGGGTTGAACAAGTCTTCCAGGCTCACGGGCTGAATTTGGGGGCAACCGTCGAATTTGATGAACCAGCAACTGATTAAGAGAGTATCCATCATGGATTGACCAACAGATCCAGATTCAGATTCCCGAATTCACCCTGTTATTGTCATAACTCCATCTGTCGCCTTCGCGATCGGTTGACGGTCTCTCCTTGCTCCACTCCACAAAACCTACGCGCAACCCCATTCGCATACGCCCTGGCTCTGTCCTTCCCCTGCTCCCGGTGCAGCCGCGCTACCTGAGGGCTTCCCGCAATCAGCACCCGCGCAATCTCCTGCTGGCTCAACCCATCCTCCAATGCCTGACGCGCCGCCCACTCATCTAGCTTCACCGGATCGCCCATCACCCCATCCCGACTGTACCGTTCCCACAACTGCTGATAGCGGTTCCGGCTATGCCCCTCTCCCTTCCCCGCTTGCGGTGATTCACCCCATTGATCCGGCAACGGCGGGACTGGCTGAGAGTGTCGTTCATCCCGTTCTATCAATGCTCGGATTGCATTGTCGTCTCGCTCCGGCTCATAGCTGACCCCACGATACTTCTGGAGTCCCGGAAACGTGTACGCCTTGCCCAACTGAGTCCCACTGAAAGCAACACCCTGCAGGCGATAGCTCATCCCACATCTCTTCCCCGTTCGAGTCAGCCGCACCCGAACACTTACCCCCAGACGTTGCAGCCGATCGATCACCTGTGGCAGCGTTACATTCCCCTGAACCACCCGATCCACAATGGACTGGAGTTGCTCCCGCACACTGGGTTCACCCGTCCGCTCCACCAACCGCCGTTCTCCCGTCGTCGGAGCCCGTTTCTCCTGCTCCCAACTGGGTCTCACCGCCGCCAACTGATACGCCTGCTCCAACTGGCGAATCACCTGCTCACTGCGGCGATAATCCCAGGAATCGCTGACCGTTTTCCCATCCGTCAGCCGAATCCGACTGGCCACCAGATGCACATGGTCATGATCCTGATCCGTGTGCCGGTAGACCACATACTGGCAGTCCTCAAACCCCATACCCCTCAGGTAATCCTGAGCGATCGCATCCAGGT
>JBBIQC010000412.1:0-5002 GCA_037442585.1 Oscillatoriales cyanobacterium bin_317 | reverse complement strand
CGCCAGCGTTCATCCTGAGCCAGGATCAAACTCTCCATGGTGTTGAATTTGATTTACTTGGCTCCGGAACATATAAGTTATTTTTGTTCCGGCTTCTCAATAAGCTTAGATTGAGTGCTTTTTTGGATGTTGATTAGAAGTTGCATTGGTAAGTCACTATTCAATCAATTTTTTATCCAAAATTACCAATCTAAAATCCAAAGTTGTTTTTGACGAGATTTGGATGCTTGTTTGGCTTTCAAACGATTCTATTGTCTTGGTTCAGGCGCGTCTTGGTTTTTTCTCGACGCTTCTCTAGTTTAACTTAGCTTTGTTCACTTTTGCAGTGACATAACCGTATTAGTTCAGAAGGGATTACCCAACTTGATTCATGCGGTTGTTAGCCAGTCGATCAAGAAGCTGGGAGCATTTCTTTACACTTCTTTACTCTAACGCCGAAGCATTGAGTCAGAAGATTGGATAACCGCACTACTCATGTGAATTTACTCTACCTGTAGTAGTCAGCTATCCTTGAAAGCTCCACATCTGGAGGGTCTTCCAGTGACGCTTGACTACTATAGCGCATAGGGGGGATCTATGTGCAACCCTAAGTTGAAATTTTTTTGAGGGCTTTGCTGCAGGAACAATCCCCTGCTCTGATACCTGAAGTTTTTTCTTCAGGGCGAGTGTGGTGGATGGATGGCGGAAATGGCGATCGCTTGTAAATATGTCAAAGGTTTACAATTTCTTGTTATATTAACTATATAACCGTATAGTAGTGAAATAAGTTTATTGGCTCGCTGGAGGGCGATATGTTGAAGTCGATGCACCGCCGTAAGTCGCGCTGGTCGATGCACCAATGGATCAGGCTCGTTGCAGGTAGCTTAATCCTCATCAGCCTGTTGCTCTCACTGATTCATCCAAACTGGCTATTTTTGACAGCGTTTGTTGGCTTGAACTTGCTGCAATCAGCGTTTACTAACTGGTGTCCGTTGATTGTGTTGCTAAGAAGGATGGGAGTGAGTGAGGGGTAATAGAGACAAGATGATGAAACGGTTCGTCATCTGAACTCTTCTTAAGCGTTTATTGCAGAAACATTAAATCTACTATCAGGAGTCGTCATTATGGCTCGCGTTGTGGTCATTGGTGCAGGATTAGGAGGGCTTCCCGCTGCTTACGAACTGAGGCATCGGCTACCCCGTCACCATCAGGTGACGCTGATTTCAAATCAGCCAAAGTTTACCTTTGTGCCTTCCCTTCCCTGGGTTGGGTTGGGGTTGCGATCGCTCAGTCGAATTCAGTTAGAACTCGCTAAAATTGTTCCTCAACACGGAATTGAACTGATTCTGGAGGCGGTAACGGCGATTGATCCGCAGGCGAAACAAATTACATTGCAGGATCGGACGCTGGACTACGATTATGTGGTGATTGCTACAGGCCCAGAGTTGGCATTGGATGCGTTGCCAGGATTAGGGCCAGAAGGGGGCTATACCCAATCCGTTTGTAATCCTCACCATGCCCTGTTAGCCCATGAAGCCTGGGAAAGGTTTTTACAAGATCCGGGGCCAATGGTCGTCGGGGCGGCAGCGGGAGCCAGTTGTTTTGGGCCTGCCTACGAGTTTGCCATGCTGGCCAACCATGCTCTTCGGCAAAAGGGATTACGAGATCAGGTTCCCATCACGTTTGTCACGTCTGAACCCTATGCCGGACATTTAGGGATTGGTGGCATGGCCAATTCCCGCTGGCTGATTCGGGCAATGATGGCCGATCGCCATGTGGATGTGATGGATAATGTGGCGATTTCCCAGATTGAACCCGACATGATCCATCTTGCGGATGGGCGGAGTCTGCCGTTCAAATACGCCATGATTTTGCCTCCTTTCCGGGGGCCACGGTTTCTCCGCGAAGCCCCTGGACTCACTGATGCCAAAGGATTTGTTCCTGTGTTGCCCACCTATCGCCATCCTGAGTTTGATTCTGTTTACTCGGTTGGGGTGATCACACAACTCAAACCGATCGAGGCGACTCCCATTCCCATTGGCGTTCCCAAGGTCGGACAAATGACCGAGGAAATGGTCATGGCAGCGGCGCATAATATTGCTCTGGATCTGGGTGTGATTTCGGGCCAACCCCTTAAACCGACCCTACAAGCCATTTGCTTTGCTGACTTTGGGGATAGCGGAGCTCTCTTCCTGGCTGATCCGCTCCTTCCTGATGCAGCAGGTCACCGACATCGTGCCTTTACCACCAAGGGAATCTGGGTGTCCTGGATGAAAACCGCATTCGAGAAATACTTTATGGACAAAATGCGGGTGGGCTGGACAATGCCCTGGTTTGAACGGGCTGGTCTGCGGGCGATCGGGTTGCCACTGGTAGAACCCATGGCTCCAAGTCCAGAGCCGATTCAGGCAAAAGGATAAAGATGATCAACGATCTACGTTACCGGAGATGGCGACCCGATGAAGTCCAGACATTCCGTTTGTGATGGGTGTGATCGCACTGGGCATGACCATCATTCATCTTGTTGTTGATGGGTGTGCTTTCAGGGGTGTGATTGGTTATCTAATCAGTGTTCATCGCCATCTCAATCTACTGGAGTGAGCAAAGAATATGGAAATTGTTTTCAACCCCAGCGAGTTGGAGGGACTCGCAAGCCGATTCAAGATCCTGGCAGAACCCGCTCGTTTGCAAATTCTAGCAGCCCTTTGCAATCAGGAACGCAGTGTCCAGGAAATCTGCGATCGCACTGGGTTACACCAGGGCAATGTCTCCAAGCACTTGCGACTGATGAAAGATGCTGGGGTAGTGTCATGCCGCCGGGAAGGGGTGTGGCGCTATTACCGGGTGATTGATACGGATTTGCTATCCTTGTGCGCCCAGAGCCGCCGCTCTGCGACCAGATCCTGAGGAGAAAAAAGTAATGGGATGTCGAATTCGCAAACTGTTGTCATGGCTGCTCTTGTTGGGAGCCGTTGTCTTGGGTGTTTTATTGGGGTTAGGACTTTTCCATCCTCCCAGTGCCGCTGCCGCCATCCGCCAATTGGAAGAAGCGCCAGGACAGATGGTGTATCAGTCCCAGCAAACCCTTAAAGATCAACATGGCAATACCTGGCAAGCGATCGCATTCAAACGGATCAGGGCTGATGGTCAGACCAGCTTTGACTTACGTTTGGTAGGGTTTCCTGGAGTGGTTGAAATTGACCGTTCCCGGCCTCTCACCCTAACCAACTCATTAGGCAAAACCCTCACCGCTGCCGATGCTTCTAGTACCCTCTTTACCGAGGTGACAAAACCTGAACCTAATGTTGGGCAATACGACCTTAAACCCTTGCTACCTCAATTGCAGGCGGAAATCCCTCTAAAACTGTCGTTACCCACCATGAAAGATGGCGCGATTCACTTATCTGTTCCACCTTCGCTAATCCAGGAATGGCAAACTGTCGCCAACCAGAGTTAACCATTTGAAGAATACTTGGAGAACATCAATGGAGTTATTTTCACCGGAATGGATGCAGGCATTTGGCGAACAGTGGAATGCTGAACCAGAACTTGCAGATGCCCTGGCGAAAATCCACTTTAATTCCATCATTGGTTATGGATTTGAGAATGATTCAGAACCCAAAGGAATTGTGACTGTTCAAAATGGACGGGTCATTTCTGCAGGGCCTTATACCGGGCAAAAGCTGAACTGGGATTTGCGAGCGAGTCGCGACCACTGGCAACAGTGGCTCGATAAAGGATTGAACATGATGGGTTTGAGTATGGCCTACATGACGCGCAAGCTGCAATTCCGAGTGGGAGATTATACGGCGATGATTAAAGATCCTCGTATGGCAGGCCCGTTTATTAAATCTTTTACAGTGATGGGCAAAGTTTGAAGGGGAAAACTATGAAGTCGAAAGTGAAAGGCACTAAAAAACAATCTAAAAATCCAATCTTACTGACTCCGGCTCAATTAAAATCACGTCAGAATCAATTAGTCATTATTGATGTGAGAGGGATGTTGGAATATTGGATGGGGCACATTCCAGGGGCGCAACGGCTCAGTCGCGGTCGTATTTTGCAGGAGATTCCCAGGGAGCAGGCGATCGCGATTACCTGTTTGTCTGGCCATCGCAGTGCGATCGCGGCTCAATGGTTAATCTCGCAAGGCTACTCTCAGGTCTATAACCTGCAGGGAGGATTACTGGCATGGCAGGGAGCGGGGTATCCGGTGCAGTGGGGGATGAAGCGGTGAAGGGGTAGATGGGTAGATGGGTAGATGGGTAGATGGGTGTTAAGAACTGGTAGGAATAAAGACGATGACTCATACAACCTCTGAACAATCATTGAATAAATCACTTGATCCATCACTGGATGAATCAACAGATAGTGCGGTTAAACCACAGAGATCGCCCTTACCCAGACTATCTCGGAAGGGGTGGGGGTTCGTATTAGGAGGAACGGTGTTGCTGGCAGGAGGAGCCTGGGGAATTTTACATCTCACCCACGCTCCTCAGGTGCCCGAAACGGCTTCAGTCCCAGCGATCGCAGTAACTACCCTGACCGTTCGTTCCCAACCCATTGCCAATACCCTGGAACTGTCTGGTACCATTCATCCGGTGGATCAGGCCACCCTTTCTACACGGGTCATGGGCCGGATTACTCAATTGTCACTGGAGGCGGGCGATCGCTTCCGTAAAGGCGATGTCTTAGCCAGGGTGGACGTTCAGGACATGGCGGCTCAAACCAATCAGGCACGGTTGGGAGTAGCGCAGGCTGAATCGGCACTGGCCCAGACACAGGCTGAATTGTTGCGATCGCAGGCAGCGTTGAATCAGTTGCAGTCCCAAAAGATCGAGGCGCAGGCGGCACTCCAACTGGCCAAAATTGACCAAAGCCGGATGGCTCAACTTCATCGGGAAGGAGCCGTATCTCAGGAACGCCTGGATCAGGCCAATACCACCCTGTCGCAAGCGCAAGCCAAAGTTGCCCAGGTGAATGCTGGGATTCGTCAAGCCCAAGCCGCAATTCAACAGTCTCA
>JBBIQC010000411.1:0-5028 GCA_037442585.1 Oscillatoriales cyanobacterium bin_317 | reverse complement strand
ACAAATTGCCCATTAATCCCCTTGACTTCGTCGGACTCAGGGCATATTGTTATAGTGCGATCGCCCCTGGCAACCACGAAACTGGAGCCGAGTGCCTACCTGACCCTGAGAATAATAGGTAATCACTGAGGCAGGTTTTGTACCAGTCTTAAACCCATCTCTTCTGGTTCCTCGGCGGCATCCAATTCGATGGGAACTGGTTTACTATGCCAGATGTCCTGGCAGTATTCCCGAATGGCGCGATCGGAGGAGAATTTGCCAATCCGGGCGACGTTCAAAATCGACATCCGCGTCCAGGTATCGAGGTCTTGATAGGTCTGGCTGATGCGCTCCTGACACTCCAGATAGGAGGGGTAGTCGGCCAGCAGCAGATACTCATCGCGCTGGATCAACTCATCCACGATCGGTCGAAACAGCCCTGGATTGCCAGGAGAAAAATAACCGGAGGCAATCTGGTCGATCGCTTCTCGCAACTCTGCATTGGCCGAGTAGTACTGCCAGGGATAATAGCCATTTTGCTTGAGCGCCGTCACTTGCTCTGCCGTCAGGCCAAAGGTGAAGAAGTTTTCCGGCCCCACCTCTTCGCGCAGTTCGATGTTGGCACCATCCAGAGTGCCGATCGTCAAGGCTCCATTCAGCGCAAACTTCATATTGCCCGTGCCAGAGGCTTCCTTGCCAGCGGTCGAGATCTGTTCCGATAAATCGGCGGCGGGATAAATTCGCTCGCCCAGAGACACACAGAAGTTGGCCAGAAACACTACCTTCAAGCGATTTTTGACATCCGGGTCATGGTTGACAATCTCGGCCACGGAATTAATCAACTTAATAATCAGCTTGGCCATGTAATAGCCCGGTGCAGCTTTGCCAGAAAAGATCACGGTGCGAGGCACGACTTCAGCACAGGGATCGCGCTTCATGCGGTTGTAAAGTGTGATGATGTGCAACACACTGAGCAGTTGGCGTTTGTATTCATGAATGCGTTTCACCTGAATGTCAAACAGAGAATGAATATCGACTTCAATCCCATTCACCTGTTGAATATAGGCGGCTAAATCCTGTTTGTTGTCTTGTTTAATCTGGTGCCATTGCTGGCGAAAGTCGCGATCGTCCAGATAGGCTTCTAACCATTTGAGATCGTCTAAGCGATCGATCCATTGCTTGCCGATCTTCTGCGTCAGCAAATTGGCCAGACGAGGATTACTTAAGACCAGCCAGCGCCGGGGGGTGACCCCATTGGTCTTATTGGAAAACTTCTCTGGATACAGGTCATAGAAATCCCGGAACAGATCCTGCTGCAGCAAATCCGTATGTAAAGCCGCCACGCCATTAATCGCATGACTGCCCACACAGGCCAAATGAGCCATCCGAATCTGCTTCTCTTCCCCTTCTTCAATCAACGAGAGCCGCTTCAGCCGTTGTTCATCATCAGGATACCTGGCCCGCACATCTTCCAGGAAGCGATGATTGATTTCGTAGATAATTTCCAGATGACGCGGTAAGAGGTTGGCAAACAAGCGGACTGGCCAGCGTTCCAGGGCTTCCGGCAGGAGAGTATGATTCGTATAGGCAAACACCTGCTGCACAATTTGCCAGGCGCGGGACCATTCCAGGTTGTATTCATCCACGAACAACCGCATCAATTCCACAATCCCGATCGCTGGATGGGTATCGTTCAGTTGAATCGTCACCTTTTCGTGAAACTGGGCGAAATTGTCGTGCGATCGCAGATAAAGCCGAATAATGTCTTGCAGCGAACAGGAGACAAAAAAGTACTGCTGTTCCAGACGCAACCGTCGCCCCTGCTCGGTGTGATCATTCGGGTAGAGAACTTTAGAGATATTCTCAGATAAGGTTTTGTTAGCAACTGCCCGCGTGAAGTCCCCCGCACTAAAGGCATGGAAGTCAAATTCCTCACTGGCTTCCGCTTTCCAGAGCCGCAACTTGCTTACCGTATTGGTGTTATACCCCGGCACCAGGGTGTCGTAAGGAGTGCCCACGATCGTCCGTTCCGGCCACCAACGGAACCTGGTACAACCCGCTTCATCCAGATAGGTGTCGGTGTAACCGCCAAAGCCAACCTCAAACCGATAATCGGGACGGGGAATTTCCCAGGGATAGCCAAAACTCAACCACTTATCCGGACATTCCCACTGCCAACCATCCCGGATCGTTTGATGGAAGATGCCAAATTCGTAGCGAATCCCATAGCCCTGAGCCGGAATTTCCAGCGTCGCCAGAGAATCAAGAAAGCAAGCCGCTAACCGCCCCAGGCCCCCATTACCCAGCCCTGGTTCTTCCTCCTGCTCCAACAGTTCGTGCAGGTGCAGGCCAAATTCCTTGAGGGCCTGTCGTGCTCGTTCATACAGTCCGGTGTTCAGCAAGTTATTGCCAAGTTGGCGACCCATGAGGAACTCTAAGGACAGGTAATAAACGATCTTAACGTCCTGTTCCAGATAGGTTTGAGCAGTTTTGAGCCGCCGATGGATCAGCCGATCTCTCACCGTGTAGGCCAGTGCCATGTAGTAATCGTGGGGTGTGGCAAAGTGGCCATCTTTGCCCTGGGTGTAATAAAGGTTATGCACAAATGCCCGCTTCAATGCTTCCAGGCTCATCCCCGTGCGGGGATCTTCCACCTGAACTTCCACCGTTTCCCGCCGCTGAATATAATCCTTCAGACGCGCAAGCTGTTGCTCTCGATACCCCTTCCCTTTTTTTGGATTCATGACGCTCTACCTCGCTTAAAAAAGCAAGCCAACAAGCGGGTTAACAAGGCACTATCGCAGCGATTTCAAGAGCCTCAGCCCACCTGACCACTGGCTTAGAACAACTTCCCGAAACACGATCTCAGTTTTAGGTCGATCTCAGTTTTCAGGTTGAGCTAATACCAGATGGCCATGCTACGGATTCATCATATCCTCCAATAAATCATATTTCTGTTTTATGTAATACAGATTACATTCGGAATCTATTATATGTGTTGATCAAATAAAACACTCGCTTCAAAGTGCTTTGCAAAAGTTCCTTAATCTGTTCTCCTGGCAAACTGGTTTAGTTAATTTTGCTTGACATCAGATTCAGGTAACCAGATGGTTCCTAAATGAATGTTTCTCAGGAGGCGTTCAGTATGGCGCTTATGTCCAATTATGGATTTGCAGGCTGGAAAAGAGTGGGGAAAACCGATGTCATCGCTGCAACTCGATCGGCTTTCCCCAGTCCCTTGCCACCTGCCAAGGCTTTAAATGTTTCTGTCACGGCCCCCGGTCGCTTAAGTTGGCAGGGGTTCGCGGAGTCTGTCACCTTACCCAGCCCCAGCGGTGAATTTGGGATTCTGGCAGGACATACCTCTCTCACAACATTTCTGGATGTAGGGGTCTTGCGCATTCGAGTACAAGGCGATCGAGTTCTGGTCCTGATTGTGTTGGGTGGTTTTGCCCGAGTCGAAGAGGATGAGGTGACTATTCTGGCCGCAGGGGCTGAACCTGTGGATGGTCTTGAACTGAAACAAACGTCTGCTGCCATAGAAATGGCGGAGGCGGATTTGCATCAGGCTTCAACCTCGTCGGCCAGACAGGAGGCCCAAAAAAATCTGAAACGAGCCTATGCTAGATGGCAGGCGGCTTCTTTGCTCTTAAGTTGTTCGGTGCTGAATTGGCTAACGTGGCAGGTGTAGTATTTTGGCCACACGATCGCCATCCTGGAAATATGATCAAGATTCCCTGACTTAATTAGTTTGAGTTGCAACGGATTGTATCAATTGTCATCTGCTTATATTGCCGATTCTTAAGCTGCTGAGTCTAAACGGCACTTTGCCCAGAGCTACATATTGAGTTGCTTAAGGGATTTATCTGGAATAACTCTAGCACCAGAAACTGAGACAGCCATTACTTAACTTAATCCTGCAATTTACCTTGCTTAACTTAGGACGAAAACTTTTTTACATTCTACTCAATACTTAATCTTCAGGTTTATGATACATTGAAAGCTATTAAGAGATACATATTGACCAAATAAGCAATACGTGAACAGCCCTCGTTCGTTGATTCGGTCTTACCCGATCGGCTAATGACTGTTTTCAACTAAAAAGCAGAAATCAGTTTTGACAAGATTCGGGTCTGCCCGAGCAACTGGCAGGGTCGAAACCTGTTCCCAGATAGCAGCATCTGTTTCACATGTGGCATTTGCTCCTTCAAGCCTCCTAACCTCTCGGCAGGAGGCTTTTGTTTAGGATAGGCACTGGTTTGGTTACAGAGGAAGCAACCTGGCTGGATGCAGTTCAGCGTAATTGCTCCCCCATACCAGTGTGTTGACTTAATTTGGAAACAATATCAGTCCAACTGACCCCCGCTAAGTCAGGTAGCACGAGATGAGCCTTACCGACCCGCTCTATTGGGCCTAAGCCGACGGCCCACATGCCTGCGGCGAGAGCGGCGGCAATCCCAGCGGTGGCATCTTCAAACACCACGCAATTGGCAGCAGGCTGATGGAGTTGCTGAGCCGCATACAGGAATAAATCGGGGGCTGGTTTGGGACGATCGACACTATAGCCGTCGGCAATCACATCGACCCAATCCGCAAGGCCCAATTTCTCAATCACCGTGTGGGCATTTTTACTGGCCGACGCGATCGCCACGCTGATGCCTCGTTGCCGCAGTTCACTCAGTAAAGGGAGGGCACCAGGAAGCAGATCGGCTGGACTCATGGAAGCAATAAAGTCCTGATAATAACGATTTTTGCGCTCCATCATGGCAGTCAGTTGAGCTTCGGGATAGGCACGATCGCCGACAATTTTGAGCAAGGATTCCCGTCGAGAGATACCCCGAAGGGCTTCATTGGTCTGGCGATCGAAGGGTAAGCCTGCTTCATCGGCTAACTGTTGCCATGCCCGGTAGTGGTACTCTGCAGTGTCGGTGAGTACGCCATCAAGATCGAAAATTGCGCCTTGCAGGGTGAGCAGGGGGGAAGGGGGAGTGGGGATCGGGGGGTGGGGGAGTGAAAGAGTGGAGGAGTGGGGGGTGGGAGAGGGTGGGG
>JBBIQC010000410.1:0-5039 GCA_037442585.1 Oscillatoriales cyanobacterium bin_317 | reverse complement strand
GATGCCGCTCAGATGAAAGCCTGTGTGGAAGCGGTATTCTTTGATCCCGGTCTGCGGTTCATCTTCTCTACCCGTTCCAAAACCCCCAATATCCTGGATGCCAATGGCAACAGTCTGTATGGTGGCGATTACAAGTTCGTCCCTGGTAAGGATGAAGTCGTGCGGGAAGGCACAGCAGGGTACGTCGTGGCCTTCGGCGATGCACTCTATCGGGCGGTGGATGCAGTCGATCGCCTGAAGCAAGAAGGGATTGATGTCGGCCTGATCAACAAACCCACCCTGAATGTGGTGGACGAAGCGGTCCTGAACCAAATCGGCAAATCTCCTTTCGTCCTCGTCGTGGAAGCCTTCAACCGGAAAACAGGTCTGGGTAGCCGCTTCGGTTCCTGGCTCCTGGAGCGGGGCTTAACTCCCAAATTTGCCTACCTGGGCACCCATGAAGAAGGCTGTGGCGGCCTCTGGGAACAGTATCCCTACCAGGGCATTGACCCGACGGGGATTATGAAGAAGGTGAAGGAACTGGTGGGATAAAGCAGGCAGGCCGCCTCTGCAAACAATCACTTCCTTGCGAATGAATTGTCTTGCCTGTGTATTGCTGACTACATCTGTCTTTCGCAGGAAACCCCATCCAGCCATAGCCTGCTCGTCAGCCTCCCTTAACATTTTGTATCAATTCCCCCAGGGCTGAATTATGGGAATGCATACACACAATGTAATAATTACCTGTGAGAAGGCTTAACAGGCTGACTACTCAACCTTATCCAAGCCCAGCATCATAATTGCTCTGGCGAGAAAACTCCGGTTTTCTACCTGGGCTTGGTTTGGCTTCTGCTTTGTATATTCTCGACCGATCCTTAACACCGCTTTACATTCTCATGACTCAACTCTCTGGATCCTCCGACGTGCCCGATATGGGGCGTCGCCAATTTATGAATCTGTTATTGGTAGGTGCGGGCGGCGGCGCTGTTTTAGGCATGCTCTACCCCGTCGTTAAGTACTTTATTCCCCCATCCAGTGGAGCGGCTGGGGGTGGCGTGACAGCAAAGGATGCTCTCGGCAAAGATGTGGTTGTTAGTGAGTTTTTGGCCACTCACAATGCTGGGGATCACGTTCTGGCTCAAGGTCTGAAGGGTGATCCAACCTACATCATCGTGAAAGAAGATAAATCGATCGCCGACTTTGGCCTGAATGCCGTCTGCACTCACCTGGGCTGTGTGGTTCCCTGGAATCCCAACGAAAACAAGTTCATGTGCCCTTGCCACGGCTCTCAGTACAACAGTGAAGGCAAGGTCGTCCGGGGGCCTGCTCCGCTGTCTCTGGCGCTGGTTCACGCGGCTGTTGAAGATGACAAAGTTGCCTTTACCCCCTGGACAGAAACCGATTTCCGCACGGGTGAAGATCCCTGGTGGGCTTAATTTTCCTTGCTACTGGTGTATTTAACTGACATGAGAACACGTTCTATTCAAGAAGTTTTGCTCCCAGGGACGGCTACCCTGAAGCGGACTGTAACCCTCGCGATCGCCACCCTGGCAGTGTTGTTAGTGAGCAGCCTCGCTTTTCCCCAAACAGCCGCTGCCTATCCTGCTTTCGCCCAACAGGCTTATGACAATCCCCGTGAAGCAACGGGTCGCATTGTATGTGCCAACTGCCACCTGGCCGCCAAGCCAACTCAGGTAGAAGTTCCCCAATCGGTGCTGCCAGACTCTGTCTTCGAGGCGGTTGTTAAGATTCCCTACGACACCAATTTGCAGCAAGTAGTCTATGGCGGGGCCAAAGCACCGCTCAACGTGGGAGCCGTGTTAATGCTTCCCGAAGGCTTTAAGCTGGCACCCGAAGACCGGATTCCCGAAGAAATGAAGGAAAAGGTGAAGGACGTTTACTTCCAGCCTTACAGCGAAGATCAGGAAAACATTCTCGTAGTTGGCCCCCTTCCGGGTGAGCAGTATCAGGAGATTGTGTTTCCCATCCTGTCACCCGATCCCAAGGCAGATAAGTCCATCCACTTTGGCAAGTACCAGATCCATGTGGGTGGCAACCGGGGCCGGGGCCAGGTTTATCCCACAGGTGAAAAGAGCAACAACACGGTCTTCAATGCTTCTGCTGCTGGCACGATTACCAAGATTGCCAGGACAGACGATAACGGCTACGAAGTGACGCTTCAAAAAGCTGATGGCGGTATAATCACAGAAGCAATTCCCGCAGGGCCAGAGTTACTGGTTTCCGAAGGACAGCAAGTGGCTTCCGGTGAAGCGTTGACCAATAATCCCAACGTGGGTGGCTTTGGTCAGGTAGATGCAGAGATTGTTCTACAAAGCCCGAACCGCATTCTGGGTCTGCTGGCGTTCTTTGGCATTGTCATCCTGACCCAAATCATGCTGGTGCTCAAGAAGAAACAGGTCGAGCGCGTTCAGGCTGCAGAAATGCAGTTTTAGGATAGCGGTTCCAGAGCATGAATTAAACCTTGTCCAAGTCCAGAATCGTAGTTTCTCTGATGGGAAAACCACCGTTCTGCGGCGCTGTTTCCGATAGGTAAAAATCATGCAAAAAAGAGGCAGAATTTCTGCCTCTTTTTCATTTTGGAACTTGAATCTTTTTTGAGAAGATGGGATGGCTAAATCACCAGGAAAAAAACCTGACTCTGTACTTGTTTCTTAGCAGGACTGCGGAATCCAACGTGCCCCTGACCCCGCCGATCGTCTTGGGCCTCCGATCGAGGAAGGTGGAGAATAGGCGACGTGCCACAAATCCTCCTGGTTTTTACTGAGTGATGACGTTGGTATAAAACGGCTTTGAGTCGAGGAGTGAGATTTTTCAAGATTAATTCCCGAAAAAGGAGCTAATTGCGCTCCAGCAATCAGCGTTATTACGTAAAGTGCTCGCTTTTTAATCACATTCATAACCCTATAAAACACCCTGTGCCCTCCATTTTAGAGAGAACTACGAAGAATGAACAGTAAATATGCGGATAGTTTATGAAGAAACTGTAAAGTTAGCTGTCTGGGCTACAACAGCGATCGCTTTTTTCCGCTGTCTGCATTCTGGCTTTCCTAAAAAGGAAAGATCCTTGGCTCCGCTGTTAACCCATTTGGGTACTTGACGCATTTTTGATGATCCTGCTACGGTCAAAGTAAGAAATTTATTCCCTCCAGGCGGTCCGATGCTGAATCGCACTTTTTACTTTTACTTTTGGCGTTCCCGGTTCACTTAGAGTGAAGCGAGTTTCTTGCTATTTCTCTAAGTGAGCCGCAGCATCCAGTCTGCGGCTTTTTAATTAAAGCCCGTTCCAGTCCAGCGATCTAATTTTTCTGATAGAAAAACTCTGGCTTGCAAACTAAACTCAGTTCACGGTTCTACCCCATCATGATGCAGCAACACAGTTGGTTTTTCGGTTTTTACTTTTGGGCTAGGGAGTCACCCGGGTAAGGTCGTTGTGCATTCATGATGCTGCCCGGGACTGACCAGTTCCGGGCTTTTTTGTTGATTCGTTTCCATTGTCCACCATCTACTCATTACCTTAGGAGTCATCACTGTGTTAGAAGCAAAACTGACCACTAAAACCCATGCTGATCACCGTACTGTGGTCAATTTATCCCATCAAGTTGCGATCGGCGGACCGGCGATCGTCGTTATTGGTGGCCCCTGCACCGTCGAAAGCCTGGAGCAAATGGAGCAGGTCGCGCGATCGCTCTCAACCGTTTCAATTAGTGCTCTCCGGGGAGGTGTGTATAAGCCACGCACCTCCCCTTATAGTTTCCAGGGCATGGGAGTGGATGGCCTACGCATTCTGGCCTCAGTGCGGCAGGCTTATGGTTTACCTGTGGTCACGGAAGTGATGTCGATCGCCCAGATTGAAACCGTTGCCGCCTATGCCGATATGCTGCAAATTGGCAGCCGCAATATGCAAAACTTCGAGCTATTAAAGGCTCTGGGAAGCGTGAACAAACCCATTCTTTTGAAGCGAGGATTGGCGGCCACGATCGAAGAATTTGTCATGGCAGCGGAATACATCATGGCGCATGGCAATCCGAACGTGGTGCTGTGCGAACGAGGCATCCGCAGTTTCGATACCTACACTCGCAATGTCCTGGATCTGGGAGCGGTAGTCGCCCTGAAGCAATTGACCCACTTACCTGTAATTGTCGATCCCAGTCATGCCACCGGAAAACGAGAACTGGTACCCGACCTGGCCCGTGCCGCGATCGCCGCTGGAGCCGATGGCCTGATCATTGAATGCCATCCGGAACCGGAAAAATCGGTTTCTGATGCCCGACAAGCGTTGTCTCTGGAAACCATGCAGGATCTGGTGCAGAGTGTAGCCACAATCGCAACAGCAGTAGGGCGATCGCTCCACCAACCCCCTGTGGCTTCCAATCAATTGGTCGCGATCGGATAGCCCATTCCAGATCAGCCGCAGTAGCTAAAGGGTCAACGTGATACCAATTTGATTTGAAAACAGTGCAAATGTGCCCTCTCCCAACCTCCCCTTGCCACTACCGTGTATACATATGTACAGCGAAAATTATGCGTCAAAACTGAAGAAATAAATGTCACAATCGCCTTTTGCCTCAAAGCTATGTTTTATAGGGCTTTGAGGTTTTTTAGTCGTCAATTTTTAGGCAAAACGTAAGCGAAGAATTATGCGTCATTTTTTGCGGTTGCCGAAGAAGTAAATGTCACTTCATTGGTTAATGCTTGAAAGCCTTACTATACATCAGTTTTATCGTCTTCGGCAATTAGCGAAGATTTGCATGTCATTTTGTTGCCATAGAAGCTGAAATTTAGAGAGGGCAATACTTTCAGCCCTTACCAGATCGACCGAAGAAATATGCGTCATTTCATTAGAGCATTTCTACCTTTCAGCTTTGTGATCGACTCTCATTCAGGGGATGGAATAGTAACCCAGTAACCCAGTTTAGAAGTTTGATTAGCGGTGTGAAGTTTGGTGGATCGACCGCACTGCAATAGATGTTTTACTGGTTGCTACCCCAATACTTCTCGGATAAGGCTTAAGCGGAGTTAGGAATGGCAAACCGCAGTTG
>JBBIQC010000409.1:0-5044 GCA_037442585.1 Oscillatoriales cyanobacterium bin_317 | reverse complement strand
ACAACGCAACCCAATGCTGACAAACTCCACTTCATCTTCTGGGCCAAAGGTATGCAGCACCCACTGATTCTCTGAATTTCGCCGAAAACACTCTACACTCACGCGATCCTGGCTAATTAGGACATATTCTTGCAACGTCTCTAACTGGCGATAATCCGCAAACTTTCCCCCTCGGTCAAATGCCTCCGTGCTGGGAGATAAAACTTCCACAATCAAGCAGGGATGGCGTTTGAAGTATTGCAAAGCACGATCGCGCTCATCACACGTTACCATTGCCTCTGGGTAGTAGTAGACATTCATAGCTTCAATATGAACTTTCATATTGCCGGTATAGGCCCGACACCTACTTCCTCGCAAATGTAGCCGCAGAACAGTGAGCAGGTTTAAAGAAATCGCATCGTGAGCATCACTCCCCCCTGCCATCGCGAAGATTTCACCCCGAATATATTCATGTTTAATCGGGCTTTGTTCCTCACTTTTGAGGTAGTTTTCTGGAGAAATATACGTCCCACTTTGATTGGCTACCATATATAGACCGGAGTTTATAGACCGGAGGTGAGGGAAAGTCAAGAAGGCGATCGCGATCGCCCTGTTGCCGTTACTCTAGCAAAAAGGCAATTACTAAAACTTCTTCATTCCCTCCCATTTGTGAAGTAAAGTTACAAGAAGTGTGCCAGTTCCCGGACAGACAACGCATAATGCAGGTATTAAGGGGTATGTAGGTAAAGAGCCTGCCTTGGTTTTGGGGTTCGTCTGGAGAGTTGATTATGGTGCAGTTTCATATACAGGCAGACAGCGAGATTCCAGCATCTACACAGTTGTATAACCAGATTTTATTTGCGATCGCCTCTCGCCAATTTCCCCCTGGGCACCGTTTACCCAGCACCCGGCAACTGGCCATGCAAACCGGACTGCACCGAAACACGATCAGCAAAGTGTACCGGCAGTTAGAAGAAGCCGGAGTGGTGGATGCCCAGGCCGGATCAGGGATTTATGTCCGGGATCAAACTCAAGACAGTAATGCCAAGTCAACCTCTCCCCTGCTGGAGCAAAATCCAGAAGCTTACAAGATTGTGCAAACCAGCCTGGATGAATTGCTGCGGCAAGGTTGCTCATTGAATCAGGCCAGGGAGTTGTTTTTGGCGGAAATTGACTGGCGATTGCGCTGTAGTGCTCAGGTTTTAGTCACTGTTCCGGCTCATGACCTGGGAAATGGCGAAGTCCTGATGCGGGAACTGAAACATGCTTTGAATATTCCCGTGCAACTGGTTCCCCTGGAAGAATTAGGCAAGATTTTAGATCAAACTCGCTCTGGTACGGTGGTGACCAGCCGTTACTTCATTGCTCAAGCAGAGGAAATTGCTGGGCCTAAGTCGGTACGGGTAATTCCTGTTGATATTTACGACTTTGATGAAGAGATCAAGATCATTAAACAACTCCCCAAAGGTACCTGTCTGGGAATTATTAGCCTCAGTTCCGGCACGTTGGGAGTTGCAGAGGTGATCATCCACAGTCTACGGGGGGATGATCTGCTAGTGATGACAGCGCAACTCGGAGATAACTATAAGATGGGAGCGATCGCTCGCAGTGCCCAAACCATCATGAGTGATCAGGCCAGTTGTACTGCAGTGAAAGCCGCGATCGCGTCAGCCCGTGAGGACTTGATTCGTCCTCCCCAACTCATCTGCTGTGAAAACTTCATCGTTACCAAGTCCATTAATCTCTTGAAACGAGAATTGGGACTCGAATAAAAGATCATAAGAGAAAAAGGGGGATTAAACCTATTCCCCCTTTTCACCCTCAAGATAGGCTTTCAGTTAACAGAATCATGCAAAACTGACTCTACGTTTTTGAGGTTCTGCATGTTTTAAGTTACAGTGCCAGTTGCTTAGATTCAGCTTCCAGCAAACTCACCAGAGCCTGATTACCCTGCTGTTTGGCCATCAGCAGCCGATGGTGTAAATTGCGTCGCAGATTCTCCTGATGCACTCTATTCACTTCCTTGAACAATTCGGCAGTGGTGTCAGGTATCCTGGCAGCTTTCTCTGGTACGACAGTTTCAATCGCACCATTTGGATGCTTGATATATTGTTGTCCCCGGTAAACCAGTCTTTGAGGAGAGCGAAGAGTTGGTGTAGACGACAGGGCTTCAGCAACCTGATCTGTCGTATACCGAACTCCCCGGTAGGTCAAAGGGTAACTGGCTTCTTGTAACGTTTTACAGCGCTGGTACATTCCCTGATGCCGTCTTAACAGATCGGTTTCTCGGGTTTCTAAAGCGGGAGAATTATATTCGTAATTAGCACCGCGGTAAATGAGTCTCATAGTTCGCCTCACAAAAGAAACAAGGTCTGCAATCATTGAGGCGCGTTCCTTCAGGATCTCTCCTTACTTCCGTCCCATTGGCGAACTCTGCAAATGTAAACTGCATCACCAAGTGAGATGAACGTTTTATTATCTGTCTGTATCATAGCTTACTGTTTTTGGAAAAAAGTACCTCTTAAGTAAGGATTATCAAATATTCATGTCAAAGTCCTCTGATAATAGCTGCATTCGCCAACCCTCCTTCTTAAACAATTGTGAAGGTCATCATTTTTGACTTTGATGGGACGATCGCCGATTCCTTTGCTGCCGTCCTGAAAATTACCAACCAACTCGCTACTGAGTTTGGCTATGCTCCAGCAAGGCCAGAAGACATACCCCGTCTGAAAAATCTCAGTTCCAGGGAAATTGTCAAACAATCTAAGGTTTCCCCCTTTAAACTGCCCTTCCTGCTGCAGCGACTGAGGGGCGAACTCAACCGCGAGATCCATCAACTGCAACCGATCGCAGGCATGAAAACCGCTCTCTTAAAGCTGAAGCAACAGGGCTACAGGTTAGGTATTGTCACTTCTAACTCTCGCGAAAATGTCATCGCATTTCTCAAGGCTCAAGACCTGAATTCCATATTCGACTTTGTGGGATCTGGATTAGCTCTCTTCGGTAAGGGACGAGTGATTCAACGTATGCTGAGGCGGCACCATCTCAATCCTGAAGACGTGATATATGTTGGTGACGAAACCAGGGATATTGAAGCAGCCCGTAAAATTGGCATTCAGGTAATTTCGGTCAGTTGGGGCTATAACTCTAGTCAGGCATTAGCGGCAGAAAATCCAGACTTTCTAATTCATCGGCCAGAGGAATTACTGCAGGTGGTTGAGAGGTGAAAGCTACGCCAATTCCTGTGTCTAGAGGCCACGAAGTAGTCTAAATAATTTCAGTGAAGTGGACAGATTGAATGATGAGTCAGGCATTACTGCAGGTTGAACAGTTGAGCGTTGCGTTTCCTCGGAGTCGGCAGGCCGATCGCGGAGGAAATGAAACCGTTTGGGCCGTCGATCAGGTGTCTTTCAGCCTGCAAGCGGGAGAGCGGCTGGGGTTGGTGGGAGAATCTGGCTGTGGCAAATCTACCCTGGGACGGGCGATGATGCGTCTGTTACCTGTTAATAGCCAGATTGAAGGGCGAATTCTGTTTGATGGGCGATCGGTGTTGGATCTCAATCCACCAGCGTTGCGGCGGTTTCGGGGGGAGGATGTGGCCCTGGTATTTCAGGATCCCATGACTCGACTCGATCCATTAATGACGATTGGCGATCACTGTCTGGAAACATTGCAGGCTCATCAACCTCGGCTCTCGCGTACTCAGGCAAAGGAGTTGGCGATCGCGACTCTGGCTGCGGTCAATATTCCGGCCAATCGCTGGAACCAGTATCCCCATGAGTTTAGTGGTGGGATGCGGCAACGGGTGGCGATCGCCCTGGCACTCCTGCTCAATCCCCGGATGATCATTGCCGATGAACCAACAACCAGTTTAGATGTCACTGTATCGGCCCAAATTCTGCGCGAACTCACTCGCCTGTGTGCCGAACGCCAGATGGCCCTGCTTTTGATCTCCCATGACTTAGCCCTGGTAGGAGAATATTGCGATCGCATTGCGGTGATGTACAACGGCAAATTTGTAGAAACTGGAGCCGCTGCATCTGTTTTAAGCCATCCTCAGCATGAGTACACCCGATCGCTATTGCAAGCGGCGCTGCATGTGCAAGTAGAAGGCTCATCGTTGGTCATCCGTCCTTCGTCATCAGAAGGACAAGTAAGTGAGGAAGAACCCCTGACAATCCAAAATCTAAAATCCAAAATCCAAAATTCCGAGCCGCTGCTGAAATTGCACAACCTCAAAAAGCATTACGTTCTGGAGCAAAACTGGATATCTCGTCTGCTGGCAGGTTCCGGTCAGGCGATTAAAGCCGTGGAGAACATTAATTTGGACATCTACCCTGGTGAGACAGTGGGACTGGTGGGGGAATCGGGTTGTGGCAAAAGTACGTTGTCACGGACGATTTTGCATCTAGTTCAGCCGACATCAGGACGAGTAGAGTTTTTGGGACGCAATTTAACGGAGTTGTCCCGCCGATCGCTACAGCAACAACGTCGCCAAATGCAAATGATCTTCCAGGATCCCCATGCCTGTCTCAATCCCATGATGACCGTTGGAGACAGCATTGCCGATCCATTACTGATTCATAAATTGGCGACTCCAGCCGAGGCCAAAAAGCAAGTATTGGCGATGCTGGAACGGGTGCGACTAACTCCGGCGGCTACCTATTACTCCCGCTATCCCTCCGAACTATCTGGAGGCCAGCAACAGCGGGTGGCGATCGCACGGGCGTTGATCACTCATCCTCAACTGGTGATCTGTGATGAACCTGTAAGTATGCTGGATGCCACTGTTCAGGCACAAGTGTTAGACCTGATGGCCGAACTGAAACAGGAGTTTAATTTAACCTATTTATTCATCACCCATGACTTGTGGGTGGCCCGGTATTTTTGCGATCGCATTGCCGTCATGCAGTCCGGCCAGATTGTTGAACTCGGCCCCACTCAAGATATCTTCTCCCATCCCCAACACCCCTATACCCAAACGCTGCTCCAGGCCGCTCCCCTATTGTCTAAATAGGGCTTGCTGAGGAAGACTAAAAGGTGTACGAGGATTGTTTTTCATCAA
>JBBIQC010000408.1:0-5050 GCA_037442585.1 Oscillatoriales cyanobacterium bin_317 | reverse complement strand
AATGCCAGCTTTGAGTGAGTTTTCTAACCAGTCTTTGACTACTGGTACATATTTGTCGTTTTCTGGTTTGGTAGCACGTAAACCAATCAGAAACTGTGGTTTCTCCATGCTCAACAATGGATGTGGCTCTGGTTTATAGGCAACGTTGCTATTTTGCCAATGCCACTGGGGAGTTGCTACATCCACACTTAAGCATTCTTTAGTTGGAAAAGCATCTAGAAATTCAACTTTAGCCGCCTGAGCAACTTTGCCGTCTAAAAGTCCGAGAATCTTGTTGATTTCACTTTTAGATTCTCCATTTTGTCTTGCCCAAGCCCTTGCGGCTCCTTTGAGAGAAGAGGCAGGAATGTAGGGAACGCCAAAAACAGGATGGAACACTGGCAGAAGTAGTTCACGAAAGCCACGAGTTCCTCCCACTCTCAATCTCCAGTTGAAGGAGACAGAAATTGTGTTTACTTCTCCGCCTGCAAGTATTTCGGTTCGTTGTCGAAGCTTCGAGTAGATTATATTACAGGTTTTCTCTGTTTGAACGGCGGCGGTTAATACAGGTTGTGACAACTCATTCCCTTTACCATCATCACCAAATTCAGCGTAGTTCAGTGCTTGCAGTGGATTTCCATTTTTTGCTGTCCCTGACTTCTGGGAGTTTCCAGGCGGTAGAGAAGCTTTTGGGGGAACTACTGGCACTTTGCCAACCTTGCAGTCAACTCGATCACACGGCTTTAACCCGGATGGCAATTTCTTCTTGAGTGGCTCAATCTGCCCTTTGGCAGCTTTAGATAGCTCCTCGTCTTCAAAATAAAGCGTGAGAAGCCTATTCTCTAAGCCCCCAAAGCCAGCTTTTTCAAATGTTTTACCAATTTTGGAGCCAGTCTTGAGTTCACCCTGAATCAGTTCTCTCCAGATATCAGCAGGAGATTTAGATGGGGTGCGATCGCCTTTACCACTCGGTTTCATAACTCTTCTGCCTCTCCCAAAATCGTTGCTGCCCAAAATGACCATTCGCGTGCCAGTTCGATCGCCAGACGATTCAAACCTGCGTAGAGCGTCAGATCCATACCAATCAAAGTTTTGGGATCTGTATGGTCAAAAGCAACTTTGCTTAAGTCCTTCAGCTTTTTCAGAAATTCCTGATAGACCTCGCCTTTGTACCGAGTATCTTCTGATTTTGCCTGACTGTACTTAATGCCATCTCCTGCTAGACGATGCAATCCCCAAGTGGAAATGTACGAGGGAAGCCCCTGCACGACCGCACTGGCTTTTTTATGATTTTTCGAGTCCACTGTCTTCTTAACGGTTTCTAAGCCTGTATAGGCAGAGTGACTGAAGTTACGTGTGTCTAGTTTAAGCATTGCCTGCCTACTCCTCTGTGGAATTCACATTAACAGTTGTATTGGCTGTCCAACCGCGTCCTAATCCTTCGAGACCACCAAATTGCAGGCGATCGTTGAGAATATTAGACAGATCTCGACGTACATTCTCTGTCTTCTGCACATCCTTAGCTGACTTCAATCCCCATGGGAAAAATAGAACTGTTTCAGAGGGAATTGCCTCCTCAGAACGGAAGGAACCTCCAGCAACAGTCTTCTCATGTTCATTCAATGCAACTCGAACTTCACGTTGTAGTCCAATTTCTACAAGCCCTGCACAGTCGTCATCGGATAAGATGACCAACTTGTTTTTCAAATCGAGAATACCATTGCCATCCGGTAGTTTTTGGAAACAGTTCCAACAGGCAGCATTTTGGTCAATTGCTTGGATATCAGTTGCGTTGAGCAATGCCCCTTGCAAATAGATTTGGTTGCCAGAAACAGAAGCGATCGCCTTTTTCCCTCCTGCATCTAGCGTTTTATTGAGGAGCGATCGCCATTCGGCAACCAACTGCTGTAGTGCCTCATCTTGTAACCACCGATTCCAACGACTTAACCACAGTGGACAAGTAATCCAGACAAACTGGTGGCTATAAGAAGCGATTGGAAATAACAACAAAGTTGCATCTGCAAACCAGACTTCACCTTCTGTTGGCTGTTGACCATCCTTGATGCGTTCTCCAAAAAAAGTGCCTGCTTCAGCAGAATGCATCGCTTCTAAAGTTGATCGAATTTTGCCACGTAGGGATGATGACGGCAGATAAGGTAACTCAGTGTGAGCTTCACGAGCAATCCCCATTAAATTCCCCGCCTGGGAACTAGCTCCTGTATGCAGTGGAGTCAATAAATAGCTGTACGTTAAGTAGTTCATAGTAAGGTTTCCAGTCATTTTGTTTCTCCATTTCTAAATTCTGAAGAGGTGTTTGAGTCCTGCCAAAATGGGTGCATATTCCTCACGACTCAAACTGCCGATGTAAGAAACAATACGTTGCACATCGATCGCCCGAATTTGATCTAACAGCACCACTGAATCCTGAGATAAACCACCTGCCCCTGCGGAAAGGGTGGGATAGAGAACGGTATTCTGCTGGACCCAATTCCCGAATCGTGTGGTTACGGGAGCGATCACAATCACGGGATAGCGGAGTTCCCCAGCAGGAAGCCCGACCGCGATCGCAGGTCGTCGTCCCTCCTGTTCTCTACCCCGTGGTTGGTGAGCGGGTAAAGCAGTGAGTACAATATCCTCCGGTTGAAGTGCGTCAGACACCATCCCTTCCCCCTTCTACCACTACCCCCACTCCGGGGACATAGTGCACTGGTTTACCAACCGGCTCCCCCTCAGCGCCCCATTCATAATCAGGTAAATCTTCTCCCAGATCGGCTTCCAGCCATTCCTGGGTTTCTGCATCCAGAGGCTGGGAGGTTTGTTGCAGTTCGGTTGTGAGCGTAGACAGGAGCGTAACCTGATCCTGGGTAGGGAGTTGCTTGACCAGGGCAATCACTTGTTCAAGGGTGACTTCTAGACTAGGCATAGGGGTTGTTTGAGTGTGATGGGTTGTTATTCAGCATAGGGAATCCAGAGTAATTCAGAGTAGCCAAGCTGCCGCCAAATTCGAGATTTATGAGGTTTTCCAGTTCTGCTGGGGGGTGGATTCTCCTGAAATAAAGCCTTTGGCTGTTTTAAGTAATAAACACTTCCAGGTGGAGCCGCAAATACTTGCGGTGCAGGGATACTTTTACCAGAGCCATCTTTATCCTGAATCCGGCAACTAATAGGAACGGGCTTATCCGTAGCAACACCTATCAGGTCGTCCAACTTCCATTCCCAGGGATAAGCACGACAACGGGCAATATCTCGATAGCCGCCATTCTTCGTTTCCTTTCGCTGAATCCGTTCAAAGATGCCAGGTGTAACCAGGTATGCCAAGCATTTTTCCGTCTGATTAGCCCGATTCCTTTCAGAAGCTTTCCAGAGGCTTTCCCATTTTTGTTTTAATGAATCACACCGCTCTAGAATTGCCCGATGACCTTCCCCACCCAGGCGAATGGTGATAGGTGTTTGGATTTCCTGATCGAGGGCGATCGCCAAACTCCACCCATCCTGTAACCGAATGGCATTTTCGACAAAATAGCCATCGGTATCTTTGACCTGACGAGTTCCTGGATCAAGGGCATTGTGCGATCGCGTCTCCACACTCCAGGGCTGTTTAACCCCTTCCTGCCAGCATTCTGGATCAATGTTACCAGTCTGTAAATAGTTGTAGATAACATTCCAGGGCAGGTAATCAATCGATTGTTTCTCGTCATCATCTGGCAATTGGGTTGTTACCCAGGATGGTTTGACTAACGGACAAGGTTTGCTTCTGTCATATTCCATCTGCCCGTTGAGAGGATGCTGATCATCCCACTCCAAAGGCACGAGGGAAGTCGTACCAACATGGTTGAACGGACGGGGGAAATAAAGCGCCTGATGATGACAGAGAAACGGGCCTTTCATTGCAAAGATCAATTTCTCACTCGCGGTTTTGCTCATTAAGCCTCGCAGTGCTCCGGCGATCGCGTGCCCATTGGGTGGAAACGTACTGCCAGCCCAAGCCCGTTCCCCTGGTGTAAACGGCTTAGCATCGCGGAACATCAACACATCCAGGGGCGTGATGGTGTACCAGTAGAGAGTTTGAGGTTTCAGATCGGAAGTTTGAGGTTGTGGAGTCGTGGCAATCATGAGACACCTCCAATTTGAATGTCACGTTTGCGGAAGGTAAACGCAGCCAGTTTGAGCCAGTTTTGGATTTGGCGATCGCGATCTTCTGCCTCAGTGGTTAAGCAGAGTGCTTCAAGATAAGCAGCTAATGCTTTCTGAAAATCTTGTTTCGCCTGTTCTTTTTCCTCTCCTTTGAATAACTCTCGCCGTTCACAGAAGGCTTGCGTCCAGGGAGCGATCGCGGCAAACGGTTTGGGTGAATCCGTTAAAAATGGAACCGGATGCTGTCGCCAAATTTCTGCCGCTTGCTCAAACAAGGCTGGATCAAAATCGATGTGGGGATGGGTTTGCTTGAAGTTCAGCAGGCCCTTCCACTGGTCAAACACATCAAATTTGCTGGTCGCTTTCAAAATGTTGCCGTTGCCATAGAGCACTCGCACTTGCACCGCATCTTTCTTGCTGTAGCAAATCTTCTTATCCTTAAGTCGGCAACTGCTTTGATATTCATGCTCTTTGGCTTCTTCTTCAGCTTCCCAGAGTTTTTCTAGGGCGATCGCTAATGGCACTGAATGATGGGCGATTACAATGCCGAAACTGATTGAGGCATTTCCTCCCATTGTAAATAGCGGTCTAGAGGAAACATTTTCAGGGGGTTCTCCAGTCTTCCATCGCCAATAATCGCCTGTTTCATCAAATTGATTATGGGGGTCTTGATCACCCTTAAAGCACTGGCGCACATCCCACAGCCACTGATCCCACTCCCACAGGTTGGTGTAGGCCAGCACATCATCCCCACCGCTGTAAATTAGTCGTCCAGCATAGCGTTGCTCGGTCAGGTAAGGCACCAGTTGATTCGAGAAGTCTAGTGCAGGATTAAGAGACCTGTTTTGCGAGAGGTTCTAACAAGGGACAATCGAAGTAAGTACAAATTCGAGTTTGCAATTCTTGTGCACTTAAGGTTCGCACCGGGTCGATAATC
>JBBIQC010000407.1:0-5067 GCA_037442585.1 Oscillatoriales cyanobacterium bin_317 | reverse complement strand
TGCATCTGAGACAGCAAATTGTAGATGCTCTTGGGGGGCAAGATGGTCGTATTGATTGATGCCAACAATAACTGCCCAGTTCGTCATATTAGTTGGACTCTACCCGCTTAAATTTCAAGGTAATTGCGCCTTTCCCAGACGCTTCCGCCCCACCAACGCCCATCAAGCTCACTTGTCCCTTGCTATTGATTTCTACCGCCAGCGTCACTTCATCAAGTTTTAGGTCAGATTCGCCACCAACCTGCTGTTCTGCTTGAGCTAAGAGTTTTCCTACAACCCTCAGCATTCTGTTCCACTCGACTTCTAGTTTTTTGGGATCAACTGGAACCTGCTTCAGACCAATTCTGTCTAACAAACCTTTTTCGCCTGGTGAAGCTTCTGGACGATCCTCAGTCACGATGTAAATTACGTCATCTGTCATAGGGGCTTGAGCAGAAGAATCTTGTTGTTCTCTATTCTATTGCTCTCAAAGGAAATTCCCAAGACTCCATGACTGAAGAACTCGATCGGCCTTCTGCTTAAAAAATCCCTCAGAGTAGAATGATCCTTCCGGACAAGAAAGTTTATGACACTCAAAGAACTTACTGATCAGTTGTTATCTCTCACTCCCGCCGAAAAAGCGGAGGCGATCCAGATATTGACTCACAGCTTGGACCGCAACTGGCGTGGAATTGCTAAAACTCCTGGTGTTTGTGGTGGGGATGCTTGTATAGCCGGAACTCGTATCCCGGTGTGGGTATTAGTGGATTACCGACGACTGGGGACGAGTGATTCAGAGTTACTGAATAACTCTATGCAGTTCAGAGAGGCGCGAGATTTCATTCAGTACAAACTCATTGAGAACCTTCTTCTCAACTTTTTTTGGGATAGCCTTTGACTTTGTTTTAGTTACCATGATGCTTTTTCCTGAATGTTTCGATTTGAACTTGCCATGCAATGAGAACTCTAAATTCAAAGAGTCCTCAATTTATTTATAAGTCAATAAATCTCAAATAGTAGGGCTACACCGAAATAGTTCAAATCACTCACTGGGTTGTAGAGAACACCTTCATAGAGTGCCCAGATAAAATTTCATCTAACACTTCTGTCTAAGCACACTTTTTACACCCTGTTTTTATATTTACAGAGCTTTCAGTAAAAATCTGGGAAGTACTATGGAGTTTTTGTAAAGACTTGAAGAAGGTTGGGGGCACGATCGACCTTCTACCCCCTACTAAAAAATTATTCGAACAGGAAATTTTCTAATATAGCCTATGTAATTGGAGTAAAGTTAACTTGCAGTTTGCATTGGAGAAGAGAAAGGAGCGATCGCGGCAATTTGGGATTCGGCTACTTCAACAGTATCGAGAGGAATTAAACCTTCGAGGCTGTAGCCATCCTCCTGTCCCTCTGGCATTGGATAGTACTCCACGACAGTCCCGATACTTCCTTTCTTCAAGTTGAAAGCCGGAATATCTTCAGTTAAAACAACTTGAGTAAATAATTGAAACTTCATTAGTCTGACTCCTTATGCCGGAAACAATGTCACAAATCGAGTAATACCTCCAGCAATAATCCAAATAGTTTTGACTCGTATAGTGCGACCATTAGGCCCAGCTAAATTTCCTATGATGCTGTATTTCTGTCCGTAAATGGTTGTTACTGTTAAATTAGCCTCTAATACCAGTATTTGCTCTCTCAAATCTCGTTCAAGCTGCTCCCAGTTTTCCAGAGAATAACCAGCTAAAGCTAGAAACTGTGATTTGTCATCTTTTGGGAACAAAACTAGAAGGTATTCGGTAAGTTTAGCGGTAGCAATTAGCGCGTTAGGGTCAAGTTTTACCAATTTTAAAGAGTTCTCGCTTCATCATCTTAAACTTTAGTGTTCTCGTTATCTGGAGAGCACGATCGCCCCGACCCTTTGCTAAACCGGATGGAAATAAAAGGCGGCTCCCAGGATGGAATAGGTGGCTAAGAGTAACAATCCCTCTAGCCAGTTCGATCGCCCATCCAGACTGATCAGGTTGGCAATAATTACCGCGATCGCAACCGCAACGACTTCAAACAGACTGAAATTTAAGTCCATCGGCTGACCGATCACCTGGCCGACAATCACCAGAATCGGAGCCACCAGCAATGCCACCAATAGACTGGATCCCATCGCCACCGAAACCGACAGATCCATATTGTTCTTAATGGCCACCCGTACCGCCGTCACATACTCCGCTGCACCACCGACCAGAGGCAACAAAATTACCCCCGTAAACAACGGTGTTAACCCCAATCCGGCTGTGGCTTCTTCAACGGCACCGACAAAGATTTCTGACACAACGGCCACCCCGATCGTCGCGGCTAACAAAATGCCAACCCAAAACCACAGGTTCGGCTTCCCTTCTCCGTGTTCCGAGTGTTCCGGAGCAGCCTCGCCTTCCAGTTCCACCACCCCCACATCATAGAGATAGCTGTGGGTCTTGAGCGAGAAGATCAACGTAAAGCCATAGACCAGAATCAGCACAGCCGCCACAAACAGGGATAAATGACTGATGGCAGAAGGCTCCACAACATTGGACGTTGTGATCACCGTAGCCGGAAGCACGATCGCAATCACCGCCAGCGTCATCGTAGAACCATTCACCCGTGCCACCACAGGCTGAAACTCCTGTTCCTTATACCGCAGGCCACCCAACAGCATCGAGAGGCCCATCGCCAGCAGCAGGTTGCTGACCACCGTCCCGGTAATACTGGCTTTGACAATATCGACTAAGCCTTCTTTTAAGGCCACCAGGGAAATAATCAGTTCTGTGGCATTACCAAACACAGCATTCAACAAACCGCCAATGGATGGCCCCAGGGACACTGCAATTTCCTCGGTTGCTGTACTCAGCCAGATTGCCAGTGGCACGATCGCGATCGCAGACAGACAAAATACCGTCAGTGCCCCCCATTCCAACTTCTCAGCGGCAATGGCGATCGGGACAAAAATCAGCAGACCAAGCGAAACCAGGTTCTTGATTGACATAATGGATAAAAATTACTCGCCACTCACAAATTCCCCAGTCAATCATAAGCGCTTGGAGAACGTTGGTGAATCAACAGAATCAAGAAGATCTGAACAAGCAACGTCTTGATCCTCAACTTTCCCAAGCTCCAGTATCAAGCGTTGCTCAATCCTTAAGTCAGGAGGAGGCCCAGCAGCAACTCCTGGAATTAGAGGCAATTTATGCTACAGCTCCCATTGGCTTGAGTTTTGTCGATACTCAGTTACGTTTTGTGCGGCTGAATCAGCGACTGGCTGAAATTCATGGCCTGTCTATTGAAGAGACTCTGGGTCGCACCGTTCGAGAGGTTGTGCCAGAACTGGCTGATGCTTTAGAACCTTTATACCGACAGTTAATTGAGTCGGGTACTCCCCTGGTGAACCAAGAGATACAGGGTACAACTCGTGCTCAGCCCGGCATACAACGAGACTGGTTAGCCAGTTTCTATCCCTTAAAGGGTTCCGATCGCCGGGTGGTGGGGGTCAACACGATGGTGCAGGAAATCACCGATCGCAAGCGAGCCGAACGTCAACTGCAAGAGCGGGAAGCGGAATTGCACCTGATGACAGAAGCTCTACCCCAGCAACTATGGACAGCCACTCCGGATGGTCAGATTGATTACATCAACTGGCGCTGGGTGGAATATACCGGAGTCACCCTGAACCAGCTACAGAACAAATGTTGGACAAACCTGGTACATCCCGATGATCAGCCGCAAGTGTTGGCCGCATGGGAACGAGCGGTGCAAACGAGTGGGATTTATCAGGTTGAGATGCGATTAAAAGGAGCAGATGGTCAATACCGCTGGTTTTTGGGACAGGCATTGCCCCTGCGCGATGAACAGGGAAACATCATCAAGTGGTATGGCACCAACACCGATATTTCCGGCCAAAAGCAGGCAGAAGCTGCTTTGAAAGTCAGTGAAGAGCGGTTTCAGGGATTTATCAACGCCAATATTATTGGCATTTTGCAGGGGGATGTATATGGAGGAATTCATTATGCTAACGATGAGTTTCTCCGAATTGTCGGCTATACCCGCGAGGATTTAGAGGCCGGACGGTTACTCTGGACGGAATTAACTCCTGCCGAATATTCGTCCCTGGATGAAGCAGGAGTAGCAGAGGCACGGGAGCGGGGAGCCTGCACGCCTTATGAAAAGGAATATATTCGCAAAGACGGGAGCCGGATTCCGGTTCTGGTCGGTTTTAACCTGCTGGGCGAGCGGCGGGAAGAAGCCTTTGCCTTCATTCTGGATTTGAGCGATCGCAAACAACTGGAGCGAACCCTGCGGCAACAGGCTGAAGCATTGGTTCAGGCCAATCAGATTAAAGATGAATTTCTGGCCTTGCTCTCTCACGAACTAAGAACCCCCCTGAATCCCATCCTGGGCTGGGTGAAATTATTGCAAACCCGCCAACTGTCTCCCGAAAGAACTCAGGAAGCCCTGGCCACCATTGAACGCAATGCCAAACTTCAGGCCCAACTGGTAGAAGACCTGCTGGATGTCTCCCGGATCCTGCGCGGCAAGTTGACCCTCAATTGGCTAACTGTTGACTTAATTCAACCCATCACGGCCGCGATCGAAACCATCCGCTTGACCGCGGAAGCCAAATTCATCTCCATCCACACCCATCTGGATCCAACCGTCGGGCCAATTGTCGGAGATCCCGATCGTCTGCAACAGGTTGTCTGGAATCTCCTCTCCAATGCCGTGAAATTCACTCCTGAAGGGGGACGAGTGGATATTAGTTTGTCCTTTGTCACTGGTCATTTGTCCTTGGTTGCTGGGCGTTCTCCAACTGTAGACAGTACAGAACAAAGGACGGAGCCAATTCAAAATTCAAAATTCAAAATTCAAAATTCCCCCTCCTACGCCTGCATCACCGTCACCGATACGGGTAAAGGCATCAGCCCCGACTTTCTGCCCCATGTCTTTGAATCCTTCCGGCAGCAGGATGGCTCCACAACTCGACGATTTGGGGGACTGGGACTGGGATTGGCGATCGTCCGGCAACTGGTGGAAGCCCACGGCGGGAGCGTCAGTGTAGAC
>JBBIQC010000406.1:1761-5067 GCA_037442585.1 Oscillatoriales cyanobacterium bin_317 | reverse complement strand
TCTCCTGTCTCCTGATGAGGAAGAAAAATTTGATAATGCACTGGAGCAGCTTGGGTATGTGTCGGGTGCGGCGTTTCAATGCGCCAAGTTGAATAATGCACCCTCTCTGGAAGGGGAAGTAATGCGAGTGTTTTCAGGCATTACCCGATTGTTTGGCAGCGATCGCGCCTTTTTCTATGCAGCCGCCTATGGGGCTGGGGCAACGGCCAGCATCGATCGCAATAAATGTACGGACTACACCCGTCAATTTCAGCAAGCCATTCAAAAGACACCCTTAAATAAATAGAGGTCGGTAACCATGAGACGTTATGTCATTTGGGCAGTCCTGGGATTTCCTGCCATCGCTCTATTGGTCTTTGGAATGCCCCTTGCAGCATTTTCACGGAACGACGTAAGACGAGAATGGCGAGAAGGGATGGGAGAAATCCGGCGTGAGCGACGTGAGGCAGCACGGGAGATTTTGGATGCGGATAGTGTACCGGAGTTTCGCCGGGAAATCCGAGAGGGCGTCCGGGAAGTCAGGCGAGAAAGACGAGAAATGCGGCGGGCAGTCCGTCGAGAAATTCGTCAAGACATTAATGACAGACTGCGCTGAACGATTGGGTAATTAGGTATTTTTGTGAATGCCTGCTCTTGGCTCTGAGCCTTGCTTCTGGGTCTTACTAAGGATTCCGTTGAATTTCTTGGGGGAGCACTTCAGTAACTTCTACATAGTTAATCTCAGAAAATCTATGTCTGATTTGACATTGTCTCAACACCGTGACCCGAAGCGATGGCTGGTTTTATTCGCCTGCATTGTTGCCATGCTCATGGTTGCCATTGATTCAGGGATTTTAAGTCTGGTGATCCCGGCTATTCAAGCAGAATTTAACCCGCCCCAGGCCACCATTGGCTTGCTGTCCAGCATTTCTACGCTGATGCTGGCGGCATTTATTTTGGGGGGCGGCACCCTGGGCGATCTCTATGGCCGTCGTCGATTCATCATCATCGGTACGTCTGGAGTTCTGGCCATGGCAGCGTTATCGATGGTGGCTCCCAGTCCGAGTGCCCTGATTGGCATTCGAGCCATGGATGGGATTTTTCAAGCTATGGTTAATCCCTTAGTGCTGGCCATCCTCACCGTTACGTTTGATCGTGAAGAACGGCCAAAGGCCCTGGGCATTTACGGTGCTACTCTAGGAATTATGGGAGGCTTATCCTCACTAATTATTCAATTTTTCAACCAGGCAATGGGTTGGCGAGCCGTCTTTTTGTTGGTGATTGGATTAGGACTGCTGACGCTATTTCTAATGCTGCGGTTTGTCTCCGAGAGTAGAGCCCAAGGGGGGCGCAAACTCGATCTGGTAGGTATTCTCCTTTGTGCCGCCGGATTATTTGCTCTGGTTTATGGCATCAGTCAGGCGAGTGGGCCTGCCGGGTTTTTCAGTGGAGCAGTAATGATTCCTGCCATAATCGGGTTAGCCATTCTAGCTATCTTTATCTGGTGGGAGTCACGGGTTCAGTTCCCTGCTTTAGAACTATCCCTCTTTCAAAAACCGGCCTTTTCTCTGGGCTGTTTGCTGGTTCTCCTACTGTCCTTTGGCCAGACGGGCACCTTTTTCCACCTATCCAATTATTTTCAGGTGCTCCTGAAGCAGTCTCCGGTGCAGTCTGCTCTGATGCTAATGCCGTTGACCCTGTCGTTATTCTTTTTCAGCATCATCGTGGGGCCACTGGTGAACCGATTTCAGGTGCGTTCCTTGATCGTCGCGGGAACGATCGCTTTTGCCCTGGGATTGTTTCTGTTTTCGCGGTTGGTAAATCCTGACTTGTCCATCTGGACGGTGGTGCTGCCCATGCTGCTCCTGGGGGGTGGCTACAGCGTCGCCAATATTCCCCGGATGAATGCCTTACTCAGTTCAGCGCCGCCCAACCTGGCGGGTACGGCATCTGCCACCAATAATGCAGTGGTGCAACTGGGAAATGCGATGGGTATCGCGGTCACGGTTGCCCTCGTCACCACTTTTGGGCGGAACTATTACCTGGGAGAACTGAAGGATGCCGGGTTGACTCAGGAAAAAATTAGCCAGGTGAATGATTTGCTTCAAAAGGTCTTGAAAAGTGATGTCCCTTCCATCTCGTCGCAATTCGCTGTCCCCGTAGAACAACTGCAAGGGCTGGTGGGCAACTACCAGGCCGCCTTTACCACCGGGGTCTCGCAAATGTTTCTGGTGTCGTCGATTGTCCTACTCCTGGCTGCGATCGTCCTGTGGTTTGGCCTTCGGTCTGATCAAAAGGTGGGGATCTGAATCCAAAATCGCAAATCCGGTTCGGCTGAGCTTTCGACCTGAGCGCTCAAGCCGAAGGGCTCACCAGAAGCCAAAATCCAAAATCGGTATCCGCTCACTTCGCTTTGCACAAAATTTTTACCTTTTGCTGTCATACTCCCTACAGATTAATGAATCAGGTTGAAACTTAGAAAGGTAATGATATGGTTTCTGCCTCGCAGGATGTTAACAATGTCATCCCGAAGGATGCGATGCTCAGTGGTGTGATCAACGCTGTAATCAACGGCATAATCGGCTGGTTTATGTTTCGCGGAAAAGATATTGTGCCGCTGACCGTGGACACAATATCTGGGCATGAAAAAACGGTTTTCTCGACAGGAGTGATGACGGCTTTTATGCTGTCGGTCATTTTGGGGATCATTGCCTTTTTTAACTTCGGTAAAAAAGCGAACAGTCTTCAACTCGCCTCTCCCGATCTGTTAAATCGTCCTTTCTTCTTCTTTGGGGTGAGAACGGTTTTGTTTTACTCCCTATTCGCTTTTGGGACAGCCGCCCTGGTGGCTCTGTTTTTGCAAAAGTTCGTCGGCACCATTCTGGTTACACCCGTAATTGCGGGCGTGGTTCTGGGACTGATTGCCGGAATTGCGGCCTGGTTTATTAATGCCGCCGTGATGAAAGCTATGCTGCGGCCTGAGTAAGTTTAGAAGTTTGTCATGACTGTTCATTTACGATCTTTCAGGAGATTGCAAAAGGTATGTCTGTTTTAGATGCGTTTAGTCTCAAGGATCAGGTGGCTATTGTCACTGGAGGCGGAGCCGGAATTGGGCGCGGCATTGCCGAATTGTTTGCCCAGGCGGGTGCTGCCGTGGTGGTCAGCGATTTGAAAGAAGAAACTGCTGCTGTGGTGGCTGACGGGATTAAGAGCAAGGGCGGCAAGGCCCTGGCCATGGCTTGCGATGTGACCAGTGATCAGGCACTGGAAAATCTGGTCAAGGTGACCCTTGAAACCTTTAGCAAAATCACCCTGCTGGTGAACAAC
>JBBIQC010000406.1:0-1751 GCA_037442585.1 Oscillatoriales cyanobacterium bin_317 | reverse complement strand
GGGTGGGGGCGGCCCCAAACCCTTTGATATGCCGATGGATACCTTCATCTGGGCCTACAAGCTGAATGTGTTTTCGGTGTTTCATCTCTGCCAACTGTGCGCCCCCCACATGGAAGCCGCCGGGGGAGGAGCAATTTTGAATATCTCCTCCATGTCAGCAGAGAACAAGAATATCAATATGGCCTCCTACAGTTCTTCCAAAGCGGCAGAAAGCCATCTCACCCGTAATATTGCCTTTGACCTGGGGCCAAAAGGAATTCGGGTGAACGCGATCGCGCCTGGTGCGATCAAAACCGATGCTCTGGCCAAAGTGCTGACCCCCGAAGTTGAAAAAACGATGCTCAAGCACACACCCCTGGCCCGATTGGGAGAACCCAGCGACATTGCCTATGCCGCTCTTTTCCTGTGTTCCCCAGCGGCTAGTTGGGTGAGTGGGCAGGTGCTTACCGTCAGCGGTGGCGGTGTGCAGGAACTGGATTAGAAATTTTGAATTTTGAATTTTGCAAAGGAGACAGTATGACTTTTGATGCATTTCATGATTTTCGGATGGATGGACATGCGGCCATTGTCACGGGTGGTGCCCAAAACATTGGGGAAGCCATTGCTAAAACCTTTTCTGGCGCAGGAGCCAAGGTGATGATTGCTGACCTCAACGGCGAGAAAGCTAAAGCCACCGCAGCGGCAATTCAGGCTGAAACAGGTAATGAAGTGCTGGGAATCGGCTGCAACGTCACCGTTGAGGAAGATATTCAAGCGTGTGTTGACCAAACCGTCAAAGCCTTTGGCGGGATTTCAACCCTGGTCAATAACGTGGGCTGGGGCCGAGCCTACGACGACCCCCTGGATGTTTCGATCGAAGACATGGTCGAAAGTTACAAGCTCAACACCCTGTCGGCTATGCGGATGACTGCTGCTTGTCGTCCCTACTTGCTGAAAGCTGAAAATGCCACCATTACCAACTCCGGTTCTCTAGTAGGAACGCTGCCAGCCTTTGACTTCATTGCGTATTCCGCCGCAAAGGCCGCCCTCAATCACATGATGCTGGGACTCGCCCACTATTTTGCTAAGGAAGTTCGCATCAATACTGTGTTAATTGGCACTGTCATTACGGCGGGCTATGCAGAGGCGGGGCTGGATGAGAAGGCTCAATATGCCCTGGCCCATCCCGACAACCTGACTGGTCGTGCTGGTAAACCGCAGGATATTGCGAACGCCTTTCTGTGGCTGGCCTCTCCGGCTGGCTCCTGGGTGAGTGGTCAAACCTTGCAGGTTTCCGGTGGTGGCAAGCGGGTGCGCCTCAAGCCTGAATAAATCTTGAGGTAATCGGGGTCATTGCATATTCTAGTCTCCTATGACCACCCTACGGAGGGTATCGATCAGCTTGAGATCCGCGAATGGCAATGGCCCTATTGATTGAGTAATCACAGATGGCATTACCCATCCCTGGTTCTAATCAAGTTTGTGTTTTTTCGGTTTCGCCGTTCCACGGCCATTCAAGGAAGAAGCAATCAGGAAGTTGCGTAACCAATACTTCTCGGTTAAAGCTGAAATTGATAGATTACAGGTAGTTCTCCCAACTTTAGCCCAAACAAGTCTATGCAACTGCGAGAATTCACCTTGATTACGCCCACCATTGAGGCAGGACAGGTTTTCCAAGCGATTGAAAGTGCAATACCAGTTGAAACCATCCACGAGACGATCGCCAGCAGTAAGCGGCAAAGCCAACGACAGCGGAAGTTGCCGGCTCATTT
>JBBIQC010000405.1:0-5069 GCA_037442585.1 Oscillatoriales cyanobacterium bin_317 | reverse complement strand
GAAGCAGCCTGAACTTGAGCGGCTGCACTGCTCTTTTCATCGGAGAACTGAACCAGACCGTAGGCAGAAAGGCAGGCTGTTGCAATCAAAATCAGAGCAATCCCAGAAATTAATCCACCCAGAGCCGCATGTTCTGAATCACGCAGGGGACCCAGCTTCACCCAGGGACCAATGATGAAGTATCCGTGGGCCAGACCAACCTCTAACCCGCGTAACAGAGGAGAAAGCCCTTTGCGGTAAGCCGGCAGATTGCTGATGAATGCTCTGGTAAAGCCGGAATCGCTGATCGGAGTAGACAGATTCCCGGTGAACGGATCGTCATTATAAGCTTTGATCAGATCAGACATTCTGAATTTCCTTAATTTATAGAGCGGTACAAAAGAATTGAGATAATTCTAAGGCCAGGAGGGTGTGCTCTGTGCCTGGAGGATTCAGACCGTTAGAAAAGTTAATGGTTCGCTCTCAAGCGATGAATTTGCTCTCGCAGTTTATTAGCCACGGACGGTAGATCGGTTTGGGCGATCGCCTCCTGCTCTCCAGTCGTCAGCCACTTGAGTTGTACTGTTTGAGATGCTGCCTCCTCATCTCCCAGAATTAAACAGGCAGCAGCTCCACTGCGATCGGCTCGCTTAAATTGTTTGCCAAAAGCACTACCGCTCAGATCCATCTCAACGGTAAAGCCCTGTTGACGCAGAATTTGAGCGATAACTAGAGACTGGGCTTCTGCTCGTGATCCTCTGGAAACCAGATAAAAGTCAATTGTCGGATGCGGTAAAGCTTGCAGTTGTTGGAGTAATAGAATTAACCGTTCAAGACCGATCGCCCATCCCACCGCCGGAGTATCAGGGCCACCCAGTTCACTCACCAGGCCATCATAGCGACCTCCAGCTCCGACCGTTGCCTGTGCCCCCAGATCGGCTGACATGATTTCAAATACAGTGTGGGTGTAGTAGTCCAGGCCCCGTACCAGGCGAGTATTGATGACGTAAGAGATGCCCAGATCATTTAATAACTGCTGTACCTGATCAAACCGGGACTGAGAATCGGGACTGAGGTGCTCCAGAATGTCGGGAGCTTCTTTAAGAATGACCTGGGTGCGCTCGTCTTTACTATCCAGAATTCTCAAGGGATTCCGAGTCAGGCGATCCTGAGAGTCTGCATCCAATTCCTGCTTGTAAGGAGTGAGATAAGAAATTAACGCTTCCCGGTACTGCTGGCGATCGCTCAACGTGCCGATCGAATTCAGGTTCAGTTCCAGGGTTTTGAAGCCCAGGTTTTGCAGAATGTCATTAAAGAGAGCAATCACTTCCACATCGGCGCGGGGAGATGGACTACCCAACACCTCGACCCCAATTTGATGAAACTGGCGATAGCGTCCTGCTTGAGGCCGTTCGTAACGAAACATGGGGCCACCATACCAGAGCCGTTGCACACTTCCCTGGGCTGCCAGACTGTGTTCAATAAAGGCTCGCACTACGCCTGCCGTACCTTCTGGACGCAGGGTAATCGAGCGATCGCCGCGATCCTTAAAGGTATACATTTCCTTGCCCACAATATCCGTGGCTTCTCCAATGCTCCGCTCAAACAAGGCGGTTTGCTCAAAGATGGGGGTGCGAACTTCCTGATAAGTCGCTCGATCGAAAATCGTGCGGACGACAGATTCTACCCATTGCCAGTAGCGAATTTCACCGGGCAGAATATCCCGTGTTCCACGCAGTGCTTGAATCAAACCCATAACTGTAATCTTGCCAAAGCTGAAAGACTGCCAAAACTGACAACGTTAACTACCCAGCGAGAGCCGAAATTAGCGGATAGCCGTTGCATCATCCACCGTTTCCCAGTGACCGTAGCGATCGCTATAGTACGCCAAAATCTGTTCCACTCGTTGCTGAACAGAGGCGGAAACGTTTTGGGGAAAGTGAATTTGGAGGCGATCGATCTGACTCAATCGATAGTCAAACTGCTGAGATTGCTGCGGCACTAATTCAACCTGTACCCCTTCTACCTGCTGGAGATGGACCGCAACTTCACGATAAATCGCCAGCGGTAAGCTAGCGCAGCGAATACAATACTTCATGGGCTTTCCCTTGTGCCTTCTGCCCTCTACCTTCTGCCGTTTTCTACCTGAAAATTAAACCTTGTCCAAGTCCAGAACTGGAGTTTCTCTGATCGGAAAACGATCGTTCTCTAGCTGGACTTGGTTTAAGATGCAGGCATACTGCCATTTCCATTGCTGGGTTCTGGTAGTGGGCAACAGTTAACATTATCAATACAAACCTTGCCCCACTGAAGTGCCCAACGAACCAGAGCTACCCGATTTTCAGTCTCCGTTTTGGTCAGGATGTTGCTGATGTGATTATCAACCGTACGCTTGCTAATTTCCAGTTTTTCGGCAATTTCCTGGTTCGTTAAGCCAGCGGCCACCAGTTCAATCACCTGCAGTTCCCGCTCTGACAGAGAACCCTGCACCTGAGATTCGCCACTAGCCATAAGTTTATCCGTCTGTGTATATGTACTTACTTTAGCTTTATTGTAGGCGTATCGTGGTAAAAAGCGAATGCCTCGACGGATTGAATCATCAGTGTTTTGGCTCATAGTCTGTAATCCTTCCGGAGTAGAAATTGATGTCTGATCACCCATCCATCAATCCCTGGCACTATAAACCCTGGTGGTGCCAACCCTGGTCGATTCTGCTTACTGGAAATGGGTTGATTGCAGGCAGTTGGTGGTTAGGGCATCGCCTCTGGTTAACAGCTTTGGTGGCGCTGCCGCTCCTGATCTGGATGGGATTTTTCTTGCTGCTGTGGCCGAGATTGGTGCAACAAGCCTGGACAGAATTGGCAAGAGGTGAGGAACAAGAGATGGGCGAATAATGGGCACACTCTATTGATTCCATTCACTCTTGCAAGCTAGTGTCACCTGGGGTGGCGTTTCAAATCTATTGGTTTTATGGGTAGAGACATTTCTGCAGCACATCTCTACAACCGAATATTCGCCTAACTATTTTTATGTCCATTCAAACAGTGCCTCTCGAAACCTTACACAAGATCCGGCAGTATCTCAAAAGTGCTCTGGTGCTGCCTGCAGGAGAAGACAATCCTCGACTGGAAACGCCAATGGATGAGGAGGAACCGCCGGAACCAGATTCTCTTGCCGAATTGGGAGGACTATTTAATTTCGGGGGTACGCCGGAATTAGCAACTCATGCTCCCAATTTGAGAGGGAAATGGTTTGTCAGCACAGTTAATCCAGGATCTGCATTGCTGAAGTTACCCGGTCTGCGGTTAAAACCGGGCATGAGACTTGTCACCTATTTATCCCGGCTACCGAATGAGGGGAGGGGGGCGACATGGGCGGTTCCCGAAGCCCTGAGCACAACGGCTCAATTACAAGCGGTTATAGATCAGCAGTTAAAGGATTCGGCGCCTCAACCGGCAGGTGCTCTGGCGAGTGTGATGGAGGCGATCGACGGCGATCGCTCAGCCCTATCGTTTGTGATTGCGTCTCTCCTGCAGCGGGAGTTACGGGAGTTCGGAGCCTCTGGCAAGCGGCAGGACTGGACACACCATCGGTTAATTAATGCCGTACCCACTCAACTTGCGTGGCAATGGCACACTACTCCGCCTAAAGACTTTTCCCCCAAGGTTTTGGTTTATCCGGATCGACGGGCCGCGATCGAATTTTTTAGTTGTCGAATTGTTGCACCTGTAGCCATCTTTCAGCACGTTGATCAGTATCCGGCTACAGGCTATCAGTCTGTAGCCAAATCTCGTATGATTGCCAGTCCTAAGCAGGGTTAGCTCACCTGCCACCAGCCAAATGCTGGCCCCAAAAAGCGGACGGTAATCCACCAGACCACCAGCAATCCAATCCCAACCCAGGCTCCACGAGTACTCCATTTCACGAACTGAGTGGCTTGAGTTTTAGAAATGGGGATCCAGGGAAGAATATTGGGTTCTTGCCCATACTTTTCTCCTAAGGTTTCTTTCCGTCGCTTCGAGTCGCCCATTGTTAATGACTTATTAAAGTGGTTTGCATAGTTGATGATAGCGCGTGGCTCTGCTCGATCGTCCCGGAAAAATATCATTCAAAAACGGAGTAATCCGATCGGGGAAACAGACTGAGATCTAAATAGTTGATCCGAGCCAGAGGAGTGAGGGCAGACAGAACCTGATGTCCATAGCTACGGTGAACCACTCGGCTGTCTAACAGGGCCACCACTCCCTGACAATCTCGGACTGGCGCGATCGCCCGTTGCAATTCACTCAAAGCTTCTGGCAGTAGATACAGGCGAAACCAGTCCTGGCGCAATTTTTTGTAGTAAGCCACTCGTCCTGCGACTAAGGGATGTTCCAGGGAGGGAATGGGCAGGGTAGCGATCGCCAGTAAATGGGGAGACGGCAGGACGTGCTGGTGTTGCCGCCAAAATTCCCACCCCGTCACCAGAATCGCGTTGTCATCCAAACAGGTGCGTTCGACCTGCACTCTCGACCCAAATTCGGAAGCCAGGATTGAACCGACCTGAGCTTTCAAGGGAGTATCGCCCACCAGCAGAACGGTTAATCCCTGTACTCCAGCACTCAGACTCAGCAAGGTATGCATTTCCTGCAGTAAAGCCGCCTGAAACTGAGGGGTGTTGGGCATGGGCAGCTTTTCTGGCAAGTAGAGGTGAATTAATTCTTCTTGTCGATCAGGAGAAAACTTGAGACAGGTTAAATCACCCAGTCCCAACCGTTGCCGATAGACGGTTGCATCTGCGTCTAAATCGAGGGCACCCCCCACCAGAACGATCGGTTGCCGCGACCATACGGGTTCCAGATCCAAGGCAACATCCGCAGGCCCACAATGGAGCGAGAAGGAACCATGAGCGCGGGACAAATCTGCCCAGAGCATGGCTTCTGGTCGTTGCAGCGATCGCCAGAAAGCAGGCCAGGGATCAGGTAAATGGGAAAAAGGAGCGGCTGAATAAGTGGGATGAGCAGCGGCTGAATGCTGCAAAGTGAGAAATAAATCTCGCAGAATCGTTTGTTCGCAAGGCTCGATCAGGTAACAGTTATAAGGATTGGCTA
>JBBIQC010000404.1:0-5083 GCA_037442585.1 Oscillatoriales cyanobacterium bin_317 | reverse complement strand
AAGAGAAACTACGGTTCTGGACTTGGACAAGGTTTAAAACTCAAAACTTGTCCCAAACCACTGCTGGAACCGTTCCTTTAAAGTAGCTTGAATCTGTTGGGCAACCAGATCTGCGGGCTGGTTAGCGTTAATGGGAACAATACGATCGGGGAAGGTAGCCGCCAGAGTTGTAAAGCCATGCCGCACTTGGTGGTGGAAGGTGCGATCGGTTTGTTCGATGCGATCGATCGCGCCTCGCTGTCGGGTCCTGGTCAGTCCGGTTTCAACATCCAGATCGAGCCAGAGGGTGAGGTCGCTTTGTAAGCCGTTGGTGGCAATCTGGTTCAGTTGTTCAATTAAGGCTAGATCCAGTCCTCGACCATAGCCCTGGTAGGCGATCGTGGAATCTGTAAAGCGATCGCAGAGAATCAAATCCCCTGCAGCCAGTCGGGGACGCAAAAAGGTTTCTACGTGTTGGGCACGATCGGCGGCATACAGCAAAAGTTCAGTGCGATCGCAGATCTCTGCTTGCTGGGATTGTTCTAGCAAAATTTGGCGAATCCGCTGGCCGGTTTCGGTTCCTCCCGGTTCGCGAGTTAAGACAATCTGACAGATACAGCCTTTGCTCTGCAAGTGGGTTAACCAGCCGCTATCGATCAGCCATTGGTGCGATCGCTGGAGTTGAGTGGTTTTACCTGCACCCTCGCCTCCTTCAAAGACGATCAATCGACCCCGCATGTTCAAAAATTCCTCCAATTACTATTAATTTTTCGATTAATATTTCTGATAAATAGCAGAGTCATGATTAGAATCACCAACCCTACTCTGCTCAATGGGCGCTATCATGGCAGAGTCTTAGTATCCCAATATCCAGGACAAATCATGGCGCGTTACACTGGCTTTTTCAAAGTTGCAGCCTCTGTAAACAACTTTCAGCAGCTATTGAGCGAACTTTTAGAGTCCTGCAACTTTAATATTATTTACCAGGCGGGAGATTATTTGATGGCCCGCGAAATTCCTGGCAAGGTTGCTTATCATCAACTGGTAACGGTAGAAATTCTTGTTGATAAGACGATGGCTACAAATCAAGAAGTACAAATGAATTTTGTGATTAAAAATGAAGAACTGCCACTGCAAGTAGATAACCACTGCTATCAAGTATTCAATCAGGTGAATCAGGCGGTTCAGGATGCAAGCTGCTGGAAATTAATTGAAGTGACTGCTAGTTAAATTCAATCAGAAAACTAGAAGGTAGAGGGCAGAATACAGCAGGAGAAGCCCACGTTTGTGATTGAGGGTGAGTGCGGATCAGATGAGGCTACCTTAAATCGTCATCATCTAGCTCATCATTATTTTCTGGCTGGTCGTCATCATCTTCAGGATCCCCGATCATATTGGGACTGATGAGGGTGATGTCAAATTCATCGGGTGGAATTGTTAGGATCGCATCCCGTTCTAGTCGGTAATAGACTGCCCGCACTTTGGGGCCAAATACAATTTCGTCCTCATTGTTCAAGTCGTGGGCATGCAACTTACGCCCATTAATGAGCAGGCCATTCGCACTGGGTTTTCCTTTGGCATCCCCATCTTCAATACGGTAATAAATCGATCCATCTTTGTGGGACAACTGCTTCAGGGTGGCGTGATGGCGGGACACAAATTGAGAGATGAGACGAATATCGCTTTTTGGATCCCGACCGATCGAGTAAATCGGATTCTCCAGGATAAACTCTCGTCGTCCCTTATCGTCCTGAATAATTAACAAATGGTGTTGATAGGGTTCTGAAGGCATTGAATTATCCGTCTTCTGGCTCACCAATCATATTAGGCCCAATTAGTGTGATATCAAATTCATCGGGAGGAGCCGTCATTACCGCATCCCGCTTGAGTGCCAGATAAGTTGCACTAACATTGGGGCCAAAAACCACTTTGTCCTCGTGCTGCAAATCATGGGCTTTAAGTTTCCTACCGTTAACTAATATCCCATTAGAACTGGCTTTTCCTCTAGGAACCCCATCTACGATGCGATAGGAGAAAGAGCCATCTTCGTTGGGTATTTGCACTAGAGTTGCGTGCCGTCGCGAGACAAACTGGGAAAATAAACGAATGTCACAGTTTGGATCACGGCCAATGGAGTACGTCGGTCCATCAAGGGGAACCTCAAGACGACCCTTGTCATCTTCAATAATCAGTATATGGTTTTGGTAAGCAGCGGCAGGCATGGGTTCTCTAGCGGCGTAGTGATCTTCAAAACTCAGGAAGAGCTAATTCTAGAAACAGTCAATCGACCCGCTTTTCAGGATACTCCAATAAAGAGTTATTAACTGGATTGGCAAACTCTCGCAATCTGAGTCTAGGTAGCTCCGTGCAGCATTTTACAATTTCACCCCAGCGATCGCACATCCGAGTAATTCCGGCAGTTTTTCACCTCCTTGAATACCTTCTCAGGGAGATCCCTAACTCACCGGCTTCCGTTTACTAGAAGTTATTGGGTTCCCAACCATTAGGATTTAGAAGGAGAAAATGTCAAATAAAGTAACAGAGAATTCATGACAACGCTGACTGAACTGAAGGCCATCATGGCTCCTGCCGCCGCCGGATTGAGGAGGATCCCCAGGGTGGGTAACAGGACACCGGCAGCCAGGGGGATTCCTAAAATATTGTAGGCAAAGGCCCAAAACAAATTTTGCCGAATCTTATTGAAGGTGGCTCGACTGAGACGGATCGATTCCACCACATCAGTCAGGCGATCGCGCATCAGAATAATACCTGCCGTTTCAGTGGCAACGTCCGTTCCTGAATGCAGGGCAACTCCCACATCCGCCTGGGCCAGGGCTGGGGCATCGTTGATCCCATCGCCCACCATTGCCACCCGATATCCCTGCTGTTGCAGATTAGCAATCAGGTGAGCCTTGGCTTCTGGTCTAACTTCTGCCAGAATCGCTTCCGCTGGTAGATTGAGAGCCTGGGCGATCGCGGTTGCTGTTTCCTGGCGATCGCCAGTCAACATCATCACCTGTAAGCCCATCCGCTTCAGTTCAGCAACCATCGGTTCGGCATCTGGACGCAGAGTATCCAATACGGCAATCACCCCAACTACGCGATCGTCCACTGCGACATAAACCACCGTTTTACCTGCTTCAGCAAGGGACTGGGCCTGTTGTTGGATTTCCTCATCAACCTGCACCTGATGTTGTTCCAACCAGTTCAACGTTCCTAAAAGCACCCGCACGGGCATCTGATCTGGATCAACTGCCGCATCCTGCAACACCGTGGCCCCTACTCCAAGGCCAGGAGTGGTGACAAAATCTTGAGCCGGAAGTACAGGCAGTTCCTGCTGTTGAGCTTGCTGTTGAATGGCGATCGCCAGGGGGTGACGGGTACCGCTTTCGACACTGGCGGCGAGTTGGAGGAGAGTGGAGGAGGAGTAGAGGGGTGGGGAAGTGGAGGAGTGGGGGGGTGAGATGACTAGGCAGTCGGTGACGGTGGGTTTGCCTGTGGTGAGGGTGCCAGTTTTGTCGAAGAGAATGGTGTTGAGATGGGAGACTCGTTCCAGGATGTCACTTCCCCGGATTAACAGGCCACGTTCAGCGCCAATGCCGGAACCGACGAGGATAGCGGTAGGGGTGGCGAGGCCAAGGGCACAGGGGCAGGCGACTACCAGTACGGCGATCGCGAGTTTCAGGCTGAGGAGAAGGGGGGACGGGATGGTGGGATGATGGGTGATGAGATGATGGGCCATCAGATGACTACTTCCCATGCCCCAATCCCCAGTTCCCAATACCTCTGGCCAGAGATGAGTGCCGAAGAAGTACCAGAAACAAAAGGTGAGAGCGGCGATCGTCATCACCCCGTAGGTAAAGTATCCCGCGACCACATCTGCCAGTCTTTGAATCGGCGCTTTCCGGGTTTGGGCCGCTTCCACTAACGCAATGATCTGAGCCAGGGTCGTGTCCTGTCCAGTACGGGTGGTGCGTAGAGCGATCGTGCCGGATTGGTTCAAGGTTCCTGCTGCTACCAGATCTCCGGGTTGCTTAAAGACGGGGATGGATTCTCCCGTTAACATCGACTCATCCACGGTCGTCTGTCCGGCTACTATTTCGCCATCTACCGGAATTTTGTCGCCCGGTAGTACCTGTAGCCATTCTCCAACTCGCACAGACTCTGCTGGAATTTCGATCGCTGCGGAGGCGGTTGGGGTTTCAAGAGGCGATTCCTGAGCCGGGATCAGACGGGCAATTTGGGGTTGCAGGGCCAGCAGAGATTGAAAGGCACTGGCCGCTCGGTGACGAGCCTGTTGTTCTAGAGTGCGACCCAGCAGGATAAAGCCAACCAGCATCACAGGTTCATCAAAGAAGCACTCCCAGCCGAGTTGGGGAAACAGCAACGCAATCAGACTGGTGGTGTAGGCGGTGAGGGTTCCCAGACTGACCAGGGTGTTCATGTTGGGAGCATTGCGCCGCAATCCCCGCCAACCGTCAATCAGCATGGCACGACCTGGCCCCAGCAAGGCCACAGTTGCCAGACCGCAGTGAAACCAGATGTTGCTCAAGCCAGGAAGTTTGATCCCGGCCAGCAGTTCCAGGTGTCCCAGAGCAGACAGAAACAGGAGCAGGGTGGCGATCGCCAGTCGCCAGAGTTGCTGGCGGGTTTCTAATTGGCGCCGCTCTTGAATATCAATCTGGCCGGTTGAGGTGCGATCGCCCAGCGGCAATCGAGGTTGGGAGGGAAATCCGGCTTCTGTTAACTTTTCCGCCAGCTTGATGGGATTGGCAGTGTCCGGTTGATATTGCACCGTCGCTACTTCTGTTGCCAGATTCACCGTGGCCGACACCACCCCTTCACACTGGGTCAGTTCCTGTTCCACCGCCCGCACACAACCCGCACATTTCATTCCGGTTACGTCGATGGCGATCGTTTGGGCCGAGGCTGGAATCACTACCTCAGGGGCCATCTCTGAGGGACTTGAAAGCGATTGCGTCACGTCACACCTGAAAAAAAAAGGACTTCTTCTTTGAGCGTAGAAGAAATCCTACAGGATTGCAGACTTTACAGCCAGGTTTCTTTAGAAAGGGACGAGGGGGATTGGGGTTTAGGGATCAGG
>JBBIQC010000403.1:723-5089 GCA_037442585.1 Oscillatoriales cyanobacterium bin_317 | reverse complement strand
GCCAGTACATGGCACTACTGGAGACACCAAACATCAGCACGGTTAATCCAAACAACCGGGCACTGGGTAGGACAGCAGCGATCGCATAAAGAATCGACACATACCAGGGCATCAGCCAGGAGGTGGCATACAGCATTAAGACCAGCGCCACCCATCCCATATCCTCTAATAAAGTCATTGCAGAATAGGCGGGTCTGCGGAATATCTGCAACACCACCCACGCATAAAACGCCGCAAAGCCCACCAGGAGATACCGGGAGAATTGCAGCAGCCAATACTTTTGTGCCGCTGGGGAAGGGGCTGCCGGATCGAGGGCTTTGAAGGTTTCCAGTCCCGCTCGCAGTAGGGCAGGCAGGGAAGATTGGTACTGGCCGACCACACCAGGATTTAATAAACTGCTCCAGGAGGCCAGATTGGGGAGAACGGTTTTCCAGAGGCCGATCGCGATCGCAATGGAAGCCAGTAACCCCAGGAGCAGATTGACCCAGCGGCGTTTCCGCACCAGAAAGCAAAGTAACAGAGGTAGCCAGATCACCGGAATGGTTTTGGTCAGAAATCCGCCCCAGATGGCGAGAAAGGCTCTGCTGTAAAGCCCCTTAAATAGGCAGAGAGCCGTCAGCAAAATGCTGGTGGAGACAAACACATCCACATGGGCTGACCCTACCTGTTCCATCAACAGAACTGGAGCCAGGAGATAGGCGATCGCCACCTTACCCCGCATATTCGGGGGCAAAATCTTCCAGACCAGCAAGCCATTTAGGATGTGAGCCAACAAACAAAAGACCTTAAACCCATAGATAGCCAGCACGGGATGGAGGGTGACCAGAACCGCTGCTGCAGTAAACAACCGTTGGGAAATGGGACCGTAGGTAGAGGTTTGCTTCCAATCCACAAACGGTGACAACTCAGATGTGAAGGCTCCAGCCTGTAGGGTGAAGGGATCAATGGCGCTCAGATTCATTAATCCAGAGTGCAGATACAGGTAAATGTCGTTGCCCAGTGGATAAGCGACAAAAGCCAACACCAGAAATATACCTGCCCGTTGCAAAAGGCTGGAAAACTTGGGATAACTGTAAGCTGACGCAGGCGTTCCCAGAAACCAGACGACGTGCAGCAACACCAGGGCCAGATAACTGAGACTAATTCCTAAATGGCTGGCTAGATTGGGAAAGGTAGCAAACCGCTTGCCCCCAGCCAGGACATAGTGGAACTTTTCTATCCCCAAGATGGTCAAAGCGCCACTCAGGTACAGGGCTAAAGGCAGGGCAATTCCGATAAAGGCTGCAGCGCCGATCGTAACCTTAGGGGGAGAGGGGGGGGGCAGAGTTTCTTTCACAACTGACCTAAAAACAACAAAACATCTAAGGCATCGACATCAGGGAAGCAAACATAGCCAAACCATGAAGCACAAACGATTTTCGCAAATTCTGGGAATTAGTATAATCGCCTCCCTGCTTGTCGCTACTGTCATCAGTATTTATGGTCTGGTCAAGAGTGAAATTGCGATCCGACGGGACAGTTACCTTTGCCTGCCTGCTCCACCCACCAGCCCACCCCCCTGTTATGGGCAGGCAACGATCCTCTCTCAGAATGCGGTCACGGCCCTGGCCACCTCAGCGGATGACCTCCTTGCCAGCGGTACAGGAAAAACTATTCAGCTATGGAACTTAAAAACGCTGAAACCTGTGCGATCGCTGACTGGGCACCGCAACTGGATTTCGGCACTTGCCTTCAGCCCCAATGGTCAACTACTGGCCAGCAGCAGCCTGGATCAAACCATCCGCGTGTGGGACTTGCAAACGGGCACCCCGATGATGATTCTCTACCCCAATCAGGTTGTCACTACTCTCGCCTTCAGTCCCGATGGTGCCACTCTTGCCAGTGGTAGCCGTCTTGTCACCAGTAACAGCGTGGCTTCCCAAATTCCCCTCCAGCTTTGGGATCTGAAAAGCCAGCGAATTCAGGGCAGTATCCAGACTGGCCCGATCAACGCCCTCGCCTTCAGTCCTGATGGTCAGTGGTTGGCCGCAGGTGCGCAGGATACTAAACTATGGCAATTGCCAGAAGGCCGTTTGACACATACCCTGCGATCGCATGAATTAAAGGCTCTCCTTTTCAGTCTTGATCGCCAAATCCTGGTGACTGGCAGCGAGGGAAACCAGGGCGAAGATGGCATGAACTTCTGGCAGGTGAACTCAGGAACCCTTACCCGCACCATTGACTCAGTTGCGGATGACCTGGCGCTCACAGCGGATGGCAAGATGCTGGCCAGCACGTTGGGTGGCGTTGTTAACCTGTGGCAAATGGAATCTTTGGGCTATTTAGGATCCCTGCGTGGCTCTCAATTCAGCGCCATGTTTGTCCGCTTTGGACTGAATGGTCGAGAGATTATTACGGGAAGCAGTGATGGCATTCGGGTGTGGCAGGAGGATAAGTTGGGAATGAAGAGGGAAGAGGGAAGAGGGAAGAGTTATAGCCGTTTTCACTATCAGGGCTTGACAACGAATGACAAATGACATCTCCTATGCAGTACCGCCGTTTTGGTAAAACGAATCTTCAGCTTTCTGTATTTTCTCTGGGAACGATGCGCTGTCTGGCTGCGGAAGAGGTTGCCTATCAGACGGTGCAGCGAGCGATCGGGCTGGGCATTAATCATCTGGAGACAGCCAGGGGCTATGGGCAGAGTGAGCGGTATCTGGGTCAGGCTTTACAAAGTGGACTGTCCGTTGTCCGCGAGCAGCTTTATATCACTACTAAACTGTCTCCAACTCCCGATCCGGATCTCATGGAACGAGCGATCGACGAGTCCCTGGGGCGCTTAGGGATTGATTACCTGGATGGATTGGCAATTCATGGCCTGAATACAGAAGCCCATCTCGCCTGGGTAGAAGCCTCCAACGGTTGTATGCAGGCCGTTCAACGAGCGGTTGCAGATGGACGGATTCGCCATGTCGGGTTTTCTACGCATGGATCGCTAGACGTGATTTTGCGGGCGATCGCCACTGATCAATTCGAGTTCATCAATCTGCACTACTACCTTTTCTTCCAACGTCATGCACCCGCGATCGACCTGGCGCATCAAAAAGACATGGGAATTTTTATTATTTCCCCCTTTGACAAAGGTGGGTTACTGTATACTCCGCCCCAAACTCTGCAAGACTTGTGTGCTCCCCTATCGCCCTTAGCCCTAAATACTCGCTTTCTGCTCAGTGATCCCAGAATTACCACCCTCAGTATTGGCCCTGCAAACCCGCAGGAACTGGATTGGCCCCTGGAGATGGCAGACCAGGACGGCCCCTTATCGCTGGCGGAGCAAGCCATTTTAGAACGGTTGCAGATTCAGCAGGAGAAGGTTTTGGGGGGCGATCGCTGTAGCCAGTGCTATGCCTGTTTACCCTGTCCTGAACAGATTAATATTCCGGAAGTCTTGCGGTTGCGAAATCTGGCGATCGCCTATGACATGACTCAGTACGGTCAGTACCGCTATCGTATGTTTGAAAATGCAGGTCACTGGTTTCCCGGCAGCCAAGCTAACCGCTGTACCGACTGTGGTGACTGCCTCCCCCGCTGCCCAGAACAACTCAATATCCCAGCCTTACTAAGAGACACTCACCAACGTCTTAACGGCCCCTCCAGACGGCGACTTTGGGAGTAGAGCCTACTATCGGGTGGTGCGCTTGGGATTGCTGGCATAGAGTCCGGCTAACTCGGTTTTGTCCTGTTCGAGTTGGTCCCGAACTCACGTTAATAACACTACGGACTGAAGAAAAATAGCAGCTTTAATTCCCAATCCTGTTCGTGTCGTACAAGTTGAATTTGGCGGATGAATTCCCGAAAGTAGAAGCGGCGTTCTGCCTCCGAAAGGTCGAACCAGAATTGGGGAATAGAGACGGTTTGAGCAGTCGCCTTTAAATCTACGGGTGGCAACTGAGCCAATTTGTCTTCCAGTTCCGCCATTTCTGTTCGCAGTTTGTAAGCTCGCAAATCAGCCGTATCCTGATCCAGCACCTCACTACCCACCAGATCTGGGAGTTGATTCAGGACCGCCTGTTTCGCCGCGATCGCTCCCACCATGCCCTGTTTTATCTGCGTCATATCGGGCAACTCTACCCCAGAAACCGCACGGGGCAGGTCTTCACAAATGCGTTCGATTGTGGCTTGCAGCACCTCATCGTAGGGAATGGCACTGCACTTTGGTTGCCTGGCACAATTTCTCGGACGCAGATATAGATATTCCTGTTGCCGATTGTGAGTCGTCACTCGAGTCACTGTCATTGAAGACTGACACTCCCCACAGACCACCAATCCTGCCAGAGAGCGAGGTGCACTGGCCGCACGCGGGGCAATCCGACGGTTACGTTTCAGC
>JBBIQC010000403.1:0-660 GCA_037442585.1 Oscillatoriales cyanobacterium bin_317 | reverse complement strand
AATGATTGCCGGATGGGTATCCCGAATAATCTTGCCGTCCTGGTATTCCAGATCCCCGCGATAGACCGGATTCGTCAACCAGCGCAGCCCTGTAGAAGCAGACACCTTCTTGTTGTACCGCTTTGCCAGATAACGAACCGCCCCCCGAATCGACCCATACAACAAAAACTGTTCAAAAAAATCTTTAACCACTGGAGCCGTACTGCGATCGACCACATATCCGGTCTTACTGCGACGGTATCCATAGGGCGCTTTCCCTGGTGGCGGCAACGCTTTCACCCGATTACGAGCATGACCCTGACGGATCCGGCGACTGCGCTGATTTTGCTGCATCTCCTGCAATCGCTGTAACATTTCAGCCCGCGAGTCGTCTGCCACTAACGCTGATGGATCAAATCCCGATCGCTCCAACTCCTCCAGCGTCATCAGAGGAATTCCCCGCGACTCCAGTTCCCTCAGGCGATCGCTCACCTCTTGCACCGAATCCCCCAAGTCTTCCAATTGTCGGACTAGCACAAAATCCGGTGCTACTGCATCGCAGTCCTGCAACAATTGCTGCCACTGAGGTCGCTTTTCCAGAGGACGCTTCTCCGCCGATCGCTTTTCCATTGCAGCCGCTTGCTGAGCAGATTTGCGCTTAGCCGGAGTCGGAGAGGCGGC
>JBBIQC010000402.1:3327-5097 GCA_037442585.1 Oscillatoriales cyanobacterium bin_317 | reverse complement strand
TAGCTTATCAATTGACTGCCCTGCCTTGCAAAATGGCTTCCTTAAGACTGCATTAGGCCACCAACCAGTCCAGCAATTGACGCAATCATGACCCCAACTGTCAAAGTACTAATCAATTGATACTTCTCATGTGCCGTTGCAGGCAGCATTGATGGTTGCATCTCTTCAATCAAAAATTCTGTTTGTGAGTGCTGTTCCATCTTCTGTGATAGCCACATTAACCAGCAGCGAGTTTGTCTGACCGAGGGTGCTTTTCGTTTCCTGTAGGCACGGCTTTCAAACTGCCGATGCAACATTCGCTCTACATATGCATCTAGCAAGTATTGGAGGTGATCGTCTGCCGTCTGTAACTGCTGCCATTGATCCGTTGCGTTTTGCGGGTAGGCCAGCACTGCCATACTGAGCAATAGGGGAGCGCGAACAAAGTCTAGTAGTTCTGAACTGTGGGAGATGAATTGCCACAACTCCTGCCGCCCAACCTTTGTCAGGTAGGCTTGAATCTGGCGATCGCTCAATTCCCTCAGATAAATCGCCCCATTGAGTTGCAGAGATGCCTCATAGTTTTCGTACTCGGCAATCCGGCTACATACCACTACATACAGAGGTGCAGCTTCTCCAGCCAGGAAACCATTGATTTGCTGAACACATTTCTCCTGTCGCTCTGGAGCCACCTCATCTAATCCATCTAGGAGCGGTAGCACAACTCGCTCTGCCACCCACTGTTGTCCTAGCTTTGTGCTGACTCCATATTTTGATTTGAGTTCCGCAACTATCCAGTCTCGGATCAGTTGTTTCTCATCCTGCCAACTGGACAGGTTGAACAGCGCAGGGATGGGATAATTTAAGTCTTCTTCTGCTTTCGTCACCAATGCCTTTGCCAGATCTAACAGTGTGGTTGTTTTGCCAGAACCGGGCTGACCCAAAATTAGAAGCCTACCCTTGATTTCTGGAGAATCAAAGACTTGGGCAATGGTTGTGTCGTCAGGTACTACTGTCGCCGCCTTTGCTCCAATTTTAATTTCCTTGTCCCAGGGGCGCTTCACTTGATCAGGCTGTGCCTCTTTTCCCAGGTTCAGAAACACCGCATTATGCAATGAGCTTGCCAAACGGGTTTCCACCTCATCCTGCACTGCTCTCAACAAAATTTGCTCATTTCGTGATCGCGCAGGCGACGGTTCTCGGTTCTGGACAACCACATTGCCCTGAACCTCCCTGATATTGAAGATGTCCCGTTCGGCGTTTTGCTCGTCTGGGTACTTCATACTCATGAACCGCCAAACTTGTTCGATCCACCCTCAATTTTCTCCACATTAAAGATGTCCCGTCCAGCCGTTTGGTTGTAAATTCGATTTCCTTCTACTGTCTGATGCTCAATATTAATAATCTGCTGGGCCATCTGCCGGATCTCATGTGCAAAAGTTGGGTCTTCGGCCATTGCGTCATCGAGATAGACTTCCAGCTTGGTTAGGGCGGCTGGAGAACCTTCCTGCTCCACTTGGGCGATCGCCGCCTCCGCCTTCTGATTTTTACCCTGAAACCGCGCCTTAATCACCGATCGCAGTTGCTCGATCGCGCCGCCCACCGTCTTCTTCGCGACTTCTCCGGCTCCAGATTTGATGAATTCATCAAAGGCCAGTTTTGCGATCGCCCCACCCGTCAACGTCAAGGGATCCATAATCTCAAAATCTCGATGAATTTCATTTCTGTTGTACCTAATTCTTCTACCCCTGTCTCTCCAATTTCGCAAAACTACAGAACTCGATAATCCCC
>JBBIQC010000402.1:0-3297 GCA_037442585.1 Oscillatoriales cyanobacterium bin_317 | reverse complement strand
TCTACTTCCTCATCAATCCCGACTAAAAAAGTCGGATATGTTTGACCGTGCTTTTTCACCGTGTTACTATCCCCAACAATGAAGATTGACTGTGCGTTAACCACCCTTGAGAGACTCAACCCATGACTCAGACCCAACTGAAAACAAAGTCCGCTGCTACCTTCCGCGCCTTGCAGTGTAAAGAGTGCGGAGCGGAGTATGAGCCGAAGGCTGTCCACGTTTGTGAATATTGCTTTGGCCCACTGGAAGTTGTCTATGACTACAGCACGATACGGCAAACCGTGACCCGTGAAACGATTCAGGCTGGCCCTAACTCGATCTGGCGGTATCGGGCTTTTCTCCCCGTCGCAAGTGATCAGCCGATCGATGTGGGAACGGGGATGACTCCGCTGGTGCAGGCCAATCGGCTGGCTCGGCGGTTGGGTTTGAACAAGCTGTTCATTAAAAATGATGCAGTGAATATGCCCACCCTCAGCTTTAAGGATCGGGTGGTATCCGTCGCTTTAACGCGGGCACGGGAACTGGGCTTTTCTACTGTGTCTTGTGCCAGTACCGGCAACCTGGCGAATTCTACCGCCGCGATCGCGGCTCATGCTGGGTTGGATTGCTGTGTCTTCATTCCGGCGGATCTGGAAGCGGGTAAAGTCATGGGCACGTTAATCTACAGTCCCACGGTGATGGCCGTCCAGGGCAATTACGATCAGGTAAATCGCCTCTGCTCGGAAGTGGCCAATACCCACGGTTGGGGCTTCGTCAACATCAACCTGCGTCCTTACTACTCTGAAGGTTCCAAGACTTTGGGCTATGAAGTGGCAGAACAACTAGGCTGGCAATTGCCCGATCACATCGTCGCACCGCTGGCTTCCGGTTCTCTATTCACCAAGATTTACAAAGGCTTCCGCGAGTTTGTAGAAGTGGGTCTGGTAGAGGATAAGCCTGTGCGGTTCAGTGGTGCTCAGGCAGAAGGCTGTTCTCCCATTGCTCAAGCGTTCCGGGAGGAGCGGGATTTCATTTCTCCCGTGAAGCCGAATACCATTGCCAAGTCGATCGCGATCGGCAATCCCGCTGATGGGGTGTATGCGATCGATATTGCCCGCAAGACCAACGGTAATATTGAATCTGTCACCGATGCCGAAATCGTCGAAGGCATCAAGTTGCTGGCGGAAACTGAAGGCATCTTCACGGAAACCGCTGGGGGAACAACCGTGGCGGTGTTGAAGAAGTTGGTGGAAGCGGGCAAAATTGACCCGGATGAAACAACCGTGGTGTACATCACGGGCAATGGGCTGAAAACCCAGGAAGCCGTTCAGGGGTATGTCGGTGAACCGCTGACGATCGAACCCAAACTGGATAGCTTTGAGCGGGCGTTAGAGCGTTCTCGCACTCTGGATCGCCTGGAATGGCAACAGGTGCTGATTTAGTTCAGATGTAAGCTACTTGCTGTTAATAAACCGTGAAGCCTGTCCACTTTAACTGTTAAGGTTTCACAAAAGCCCTGTAAATGGCATCACATTATTCAGCCGTTGGTCTTACGCTGGCCACTAGGCAGAACCACATTTGCGTGACCGCATCATTTCTGTTCATTTAGCTCTATCTACGATTCACTATGGCCGTTAAAGTATTGATCCCAACTCCCTTACAGAAGCTGACCAACGACCAGGCAACGGTTGAATGTCAGGGCAGCACGATCGCTGAGTTGCTAGAATCCCTGGAAACGAATTGTCCTGGTATCAAGGGCCGCTTGTGCGACAACAACGGTGAACTGCGTCGCTTTGTTAACTTCTACGTCAACAGTGAAGACATTCGCTTTCTAGATGGCGTGAAAACTCCTCTCAAAGATGGGGATGAAGTCAGCATTATTCCCGCGATCGCAGGTGGTTGAGCCGAATTAGCCATTTAGCTAAGTCCAGCAAGCCAACAATAGTTCTCTTATAAAAGATATAGCTCTGGACTGGAACAAGGTTTCACTCGCAAGTTCAATCTTCCCTTCCCTCCTGATTCTCAACTCAGGAGGGAATTTTTCATTCCGCGTGGCAGTACTATCCCGGTGCCCATTGCCCCATGCCGTCGATCGCCACATCCAGATCAGAAAAATTGACGGACTGAGCTTTGATGGGTTTTACGCCGCGTGTCAGTTGATGCAGCAGCCACACATCCTGAGTTTGAATGGCCCCAAATCCGGCTGCTCCCATCCAGGCATCCACACTTTCCGCCGCATAGTCCTGGATATACGGTTCTTCAAAAATGTTGGTCAGCCATTCCGTTTGCCGCAGCACTTTTTGATTGCCATCCAAAATCAACACTTCTCCACCCACCGTTAGCAGTCGCAAGCTTTCGCGCAAAATTGCCTGGGAGATCAGGGGTGGGGTTTCATGAAACAGTAAGGAGGCTGTCACCAGATCAAAGGAGGCCGATGGAAATCCAGTTTGTTCCGCTTTCCCATGTCGCCATTGGATGTTCACTGCAGCCTGTTGTGCTTTGTACTCGGCTACCACCAACATATAAGGAGACAGATCCAGGCCAATCACCTCAGCGTCAGGAAATGCCTGCTTTAGCATCAAGGTTGTAGACCCGGTGCCACAGCCCAGATCCAAAATTCGGCGCGGTTTGGTTTGAATTGCATCAATCAATGCCTGCCGTACCAGTGATTCTCCCGGAGGCAGCGCATAATGAGTCACAGCATCGTAGGACACAGCCGCTCCAGTTGTGAGATAACCGCCTTCAATACCGTGAAAGTTTTGACTGCTGTAGTAAGTCGGATAAATGACTGCCGGATTGGTTAAACGCTGGCTGGCGGTTTGCCAATCAATACTTTGATATAGCTGGTTTAGCTCCTCCGGATTGACAAATAGTTTGAGCACCGGAGCTAAAAAACGCTCGAAGATAGTATCTTTGCGAGTTGCCATAGTAAGGTTGATCAATTAAACAACAGGAAAAACTCCGGTACAGCACGATCGCCCTCTTCGTCGATCGCACTTCCTCAAGTGTACTGTGCGCTCTTTATCTTGGCCGTTAGCGCGGACTGGATTTACAGCGATTTTCAGATGAGTAAGCGACAGTCTTGAGATTGGGGGATGGGGGGTGGGGTGGGGTGAATGCCAGTGAAAGCGGCTGTAAGTAGCAAAATTCTGTTAATTCTGATTGTCTGGTGTTTACACGCAAGTAGCTGGACACCGAATCGGCTATTGATCAGTATTTTTCCATTGCTTTGCTGAAAGGTGAAGCTATCGCTTAGCCCCGCTTTTCTCAGTGTTTTGGCGCATGTTGTAGCCCCGTTTGTTGAGTGATTTTAGATTC
>JBBIQC010000401.1:4035-5108 GCA_037442585.1 Oscillatoriales cyanobacterium bin_317 | reverse complement strand
ACGATCGCTGCGCGTTCTCAAGTTAGTTAAAGACCTGGATGCGACGATTCCCACCAAATCCGGCTTGATGCTGGGACACGGCGAAACATTAGAGGAAGTGGTGGAAACGCTGCGAGATCTACGAGCAGTGGGCTGCGATCGGGTCACCATCGGCCAATATATGCGTCCCTCTCTGGAGCATCTCCCTGTTCGGAAATATTGGACCCCAGAGGAGTTTGAGCATTTAGGCGCGATCGCTCGTGAAATCGGCTTTTCCCATGTTCGCTCCGGCCCCCTCGTTCGCAGTTCCTACCATGCAGGAGAAGGGACGTAGGTGGCGACGTTTCACCGAACATCTCCACTTAACTTCTCCTCTGTCTTACGGGACACGTTAAGATTCCTCCACAGGAGATAACAATTGTGTCGCTTGTCTGGTATTTCTAGAAGGAGCTAACCATTTGAGGAGGTACCCTTCTGATGTCGCAGCCCCAAACTTTTGCCAAGACGAACAAACCCACCTATGTTTTTCGTGCTAGCTGGGCGTTATTGTTACTGGGAATCAACTTCCTGGTAGCTGCCTGGTATCACGGCATTTTGAAATAACCTTAAACATTTCCCTAAAAAGTCCTTACGGAGCCGAGATCAGGAGGAATTTTTCCAGCCTGATTTTGGCTTTTAATTCTTCTTAAGAGCATTTTTCTAGAAACTACTCTAGGGCGTGTGTTAAAACCTCCTAGTTCGCGAAGTTACTTGATCGTGATCCCCCTAAATCCCCCTTAAAAATGGGGACTTTGAACGGTTCGGTTCCCTCCTTTTTAAGGAGGGTTAGGGAGGATCGAAGAGATTTAAAACACAGCCTAGCCCTCCTTTGTCAGGAAGAAAACAAGCTACTGCCTGAAGTCTCCCTTTTCAAGGGGATGTAGGGGAATCTCAATATGGATGACTAAAGACGTTCCTAAACCGTTCCTTTAAATAATCCCTGGGGTCTTAGGAGCAGCACCAGAATCATAATTACCAGAGCAACTGCTAATTTGTATTCCGTTCGCAGCCAGTAGGTGCTGACTTCCTGGGCAATCCCAATCACAAAGGCTCCT
>JBBIQC010000401.1:0-3949 GCA_037442585.1 Oscillatoriales cyanobacterium bin_317 | reverse complement strand
TCTAACGGCTTCGACCAGGCCCAACATACTACCTCCCAGGGCGGTCAAGCCAGCCGCAATGATCCACGTCCACAAAATCACCCGGTCTACCCTAATTCCCGTCACCCGTGCCAGATCCAGATCATCGGCAACGGCCCGCATCGCTTTACCAATTTTTGTATTTTGCAACAGGTAGTGCAGACCAAAGATAGTGACGATTGCCAACCCCACCACCACCAGGCCATAAAAGGGCAGGCGTACCGGGCCAAGTTGTAGGGCTTCTTCTACAGGCAATTTGTACCTCTGGTTATTGCCGCCCCAGAACAAGATGATGCCATTGCGGATGAACAGGGCGAGTCCGATGGAAATAATAATCAGGGTTGCGGAGGTGGCCCGTCGAGTACGCATGGGTGCCCAGATGATTTTCTCGCTGAGTAAGGCGGCACCGATCGTGGCGATCGCGCCAATCACCATGGCAATCCAGATGTTAATCCCCAAGGCATTAGCCAGCAGGGTAATATATGCTCCCAATGTCATGAAATCACCGTGAGCAAAGTTGGAGAGTCGCAGAATACCGTAGGTGAGAGTCAGACCAACCGCTCCCAGGGCGATAATACTGCTGATGGCAATACCATTGACAAACAGTTGCAGAAGTTGGGGATCCATTCCGACATTCTTAGAAAATTTATTGCTCCTGATTGTCCAGGAATTTGCACCGATTTGGAAGAGGGGGCGATTGCACTGTACTTTATAGCCTATACCCTGTCTCTGCTAACGTGCCTTCCATGACGGATTTCTTCTCCAACTACGGATTCCTGCTTGTCTCGATGGTATTGGGAGCCATGTTGGGTTTGTCTTTATACTTGCCCCTGATGGCGGGACAATTATCCCTTGCCAGTCCGGGGTTTTATGCGTTGGGCGGCTACATTGCGGCGATTTTATCCACCAAGGTCTTTCCTCCCACTCAGGGACTATTTCCGTTGCCGCTGTTAGGACTGGAGGTGTTGCTGGCCGCGATCGCCTGTGGAGTGCTGGGCATTGCAGTTGGGATTCCGGCTTTGCGGTTGCGGGGAATTTATCTGGCGATCGCGACGATCGCCTTTGTGGAGATTCTGCGCATCCTCTGTCTGAACCTGGAAATTACGGGTGGAGCGGTGGGCATCTTTGGTATTCCGCAGCCTTTCTCAGAACCGATTAGCTACCTCTGGGTTGCCCTGCCCCTGTTGCTGCTCAGTATGGTTTTTTTCTATCGTCTGGAAAAGATTCGGGTAGGGCGAGCCTTCATTGCCATTCGGGAAGATGAACTGGCAGCGGATGCGATGGGTATTAACCCCACCTACTTCAAGGTATTGGCCTTTACTCTAGGAGCAATTCTGGCAGGCATGGTAGGAGCCATCAGCGCTCACTTTCTCAACACCTGGAACACGCGCCAGGGCACCTTTGATGCCAGCATTATTTACCTCACCTTTGTGTTAATTGGTGGCTCCAGAACTTTCTGGGGGCCAGTCCTGGGAGGCATGGTGTTCACCGCCCTGCCAGAAATTCTGCGCGTCATGGCAGACATTCCAGGACTACCCAACTGGTTGGCTCAGTTTCTACGCGATGGCCGTCTGATCATTTTTGGTCTGTTGATTGTGATTGGTACGATCTTTTTCCCCCAGGGGTTAATTACTCCTGATACCTTCAAACGTCAGCGATCGAAACCCTGAGTATTGCGGCAGCTAATCGACGAACCTGCGATCGTCATCCTCCCAATCATCCCTGAAGGTTTGCGGACGTTCCCACTCATCTTCCGCCACTGGTAACTCGATCAATTCTGGTTCTCGCTCTGGTCGGGCTAAAGGGGGGAGTGGCATTCTCAGGGAAACAGGATTGCGGTCTGATAAAGTTTGTCTCATGTTCTCCAGTTCTGCCTCTTCTTGAGCGACTTGCTGGGGAGTCAGTTCGTCTAAGTGCAAAGGTTTGACAACGCGGGTAATGGCTTCCTGAATAAAGGCCTTAATGAATTCGTCTTTGCGGTTGAGTTGAAACTGGCGTTGTACCACTTCGGTAATTCCCCCATCGCCCCAGTCCTGGTCTTGTCGGAAGTATTCAATGAAGCTTTTTCCGGCAATACGGGTGAGATAAGCCGCTGCTACGGCCTGGATGGCTCGCCCGACAATGATGCCACCCAGACTCAGTTCTAATGCAGTGGTTACCAGGGCGATCGCGCCTTTGATAATTCCCAGGCCAGCCATTGTTTTACTAAGCGATAAAGCCAGTTCCCGGCCCCGTTCCAGGTCAATCTCACAGCCGTAGACCCGTCCAATCTCTACCACCATCTGAGCATTGACGGCAGCGGCTCCTAACAGATCCACCAGGGGTAAAGGGGTGGCCGCAATCACGCCTGCCCCAATCCATTGAAAGCGGTTGACGATTTGATCGGCCTGACGGCGACGTTCCCTGTCAATTACGGCACGAGTTTCATCGGCCAATCGTTGAGATTGCAAGAGGCTATTATCCGCGACCAAGTATTCTCCTTCCGCTCGCAGGACTTCTGCCATGCGTTGCAGCAGCGGCATAATCTCCGGCTCGGGTTGCCAGAGGGAACCAGCTTCCAGCCGCACAGGTTGAGGATTGGCAGAGACGGCCATAATATCAGTGGGTGCTACCAGACCCCGGAGCCGTTGTCGTAAGCGAGCCAGGATGGCTTCTCGATCTTCATCCAGGTAAAGGTCGGCTTTGTTGAGAATAATCAGCGATCGCTTACCAATTTCTGTTAATGCGGCCAGGGGTTCATACTCCGATCGCCGCAAGTCGTTATCCAACACAAATAGCAATAAATCGGCTTCAGTAGCAAGTTTGCGGGCGAGTTGTTCCCGTTCCGTTCCGGCCACACCCGCTTCTAAAATACCGGGAGTATCAATGATGTGAATGTCCCGATTCATCCCCTTTAGTTGCAGCACGTAGGTCTGACCCGCTTCTGTGGTGCCCATTGTTGCTCCCACTTTGCCTACCACCTGACCAATGACTGCATTCACCAGGGAGGTTTTTCCTGCCGATCCCGTGCCGAATACCACGACCTGAATGTCTCCCCGTGACAGGCTCTGTTCAATTTGTCGCGATCGTAGCAGTAACTCCCGCCGAGCCACTTCATCCTGAATTTGTGCCACCTGTTGACGAACTGCTTTCAAAGTTTCTCCCGCCACTTCTATCTTGTCTGTGGGCAGTTGAGGCGGTTGCCGTCGCCGCTGTTTGCGTTGCTCCGCTCGACGCGGCAGGATGAACAGGTAGTAGATCAGAGCAGCGAGCAGGCTGGCAAGCAGGACAATGATCAGCAGCAACAGTACCTGGGAGAGCAGGGGAGAATACAACGACACCTGCCAGAGCAACCGTTGCAAGGAATCGATCAGCCAGATGGATGCCCCCAGGATGGCAAATAGACCAGCAGCAAAGGCAATCAGGCGAGGGAGGCGCATAGGGGGGAGGGAAGGGATCGGGGGGTGGGTTTGTTTTATTTTAGAACTCTGGATATTGGCGGGTGGTCAGGAATGGGGATGAAATTGTTGGCTCTCCTCTATAAACAGAAAGCAGAGAGCAAAACTCCTTCTGCCCTCTGCCTTCTGCCTTGACGGTTTTCTGCCCTGATTAACGGGTTGCCAGGGTCAGATCAGGGGATGCTTGACAGTAGCTGGGCAGGGATTGACGCAGGCGATCGCCATACAGCGCTAGGGCATTGCCTCCTAAGAGACGGGCGAGATGGTCACGATCGTAGTTGGTTTTGGTGGCAGCATCCCGGACGCAGTTTTGCAGCATGCCATCCCAGTGGCCGTAGTCGCCGGAGAAGCAGGCCAGCCGTTTGCCCACTTCGCCCATTGCCAGATGCATATACGTGGGAGCCGGATCATCGGATTCAAAGGAGACAAAGATTTGTCCCCGCTCGAAATACTCCATTGGATCTCGGTGGCGCAGATCGTAATGTTCGTACAGG
>JBBIQC010000400.1:4890-5113 GCA_037442585.1 Oscillatoriales cyanobacterium bin_317 | reverse complement strand
GGCTCCACTGAGATCTGCACTACTCAGATCCGCTCCATGCAAGTTGGCATGGGGGAGAATGGCATCGGTGAACACAGCCCGTTTAAGATCGGCCCGATTAAGATTGGCATGGCTGAGGTTAGCTTCCCGCAACCGAGCATCCTTAATGTCGGCTCCAGACAGATTGGCCTGACTCAGGTTGGCTTCACTCAGGTCTGCCCTGGCCATTTCTGCCCTGACTAAA
>JBBIQC010000400.1:4029-4822 GCA_037442585.1 Oscillatoriales cyanobacterium bin_317 | reverse complement strand
AGGTTTGCTTTGCTGAGGTTCGCTCCACTTAACTTCGCCACATTGAGTTTGGCCCGACTCAGATCAGCTTCACTCAGATTACTGCCGCACAAATTAGCCACACTGAGATTGGCTCCACACAAACTCGCTTTACTAAGATTGACTCCACTGAGATTCGCTTCACTGAAGTTAATGGCGGGAAAATTTCGTTCCCCCCTGGCGTACTGGTTTAGAACTTCCTCGATTGTCATCTCAACCTTCATGCAGATTCACCCTTGCCACAATTCAAGGTTCTTCTATAACCAGGATTCCCCCATGAGGCATCTCAAGCTCTCTCGAAAATATTTCTCGAAGATAATTGTTTCTGGTATCCCATCTTCCCCAGTAGCGTAGGATGAGCAGAGGGCATTGCCGTGCCCATCACATAACAGAATCGGGCAGATGAATATTGGAATTGTCGGATTGGGATTAATTGGCGGTTCACTGGGATTGGACTTGCGAACGTTGGGGCATCGGGTGCTGGGAGTAAGCCGCCAGGTACAGACCTGTGAACGGGCGATCGCACGGGGAGCCGTAGATGAAGCCAGCGTAGATTTGCGACTGATGCAGCAAGCCGAGGTCGTTTTTCTCTGTACTCCTCTGGGAGTGATGGAAGCTATAGTGAAAGATTTGGTTCCCCATCTGGCGGCCACCACGGTATTAACGGACGTTGGCTCTGTAAAGGGTTGGGTTATGCAGACGATCGCACCGCACTGGAGCAACTTTGTGGGGGGCCACCCTATGGCAGGAACAGCAGAAAGTGGCATTGAGGCGG
>JBBIQC010000400.1:3612-4019 GCA_037442585.1 Oscillatoriales cyanobacterium bin_317 | reverse complement strand
CACAACTTATTTGTCAATCGTCCCTACGTTCTCACTCCCACGGCGGAAACCCCGGCAGTGGCTGTGCAGCAAGTCGAAGCACTGATTCGTCCATTGCAAGTGCGACTGGTGCATTGCCAGCCGGAAGAACACGATCGTGCCGTCGCCTGGATTTCTCATTTGCCCGTCATGATCAGTGCCAGTTTACTTGCGGCTTGTCAAAATGAATCGGATTCTAAAGTTCTGGATCTGGCTAAAGCGCTGGCCAGTTCTGGTTTTCGAGATACTAGCCGGGTAGGTGGCGGCAATCCGGAGTTGGGCATGATGATGGCCCAATACAATACTGAAGCGCTGGTACGATCGCTCCACGCCTACCGTGACACATTGGCTCAATTCATTTCACAAATTGAGCAGCAGGATTGGGAAGC
>JBBIQC010000400.1:0-3535 GCA_037442585.1 Oscillatoriales cyanobacterium bin_317 | reverse complement strand
CCTACTGCAGACCCAACAGTTTAGACCCGCTTTTATAAAGGATTGAGAAACCAAAAGCAGACAGCTAAAAGTTGAGGATTGTGAGGATCCCAAACAGGGCTGCGATCGTGGCCGCTAAAGTAGACCAGACAGGATGATAACTGCGACTGACCCGACCTCCGGTAGTTCTTAGAGTTTCCCCATCGATCCAGGGTGTAGCTCCCTGACGGAACCAGCCTGTGACTGTTGTATCGTGATTCACCAGATCACAAGGGCGACTGGATTGGGGGAAGAGATCTCCGAATGGCCCCAGACGTGATGTGCAGTGAAGTTTGATTAGTCCTGTCTGGGTTTGTAGCCATAAGTCCTGATTCAAATAATTGCTGATGCCCGATCGCCCCAGCAGTCTCCCGGAAAGGGAAACAGGTTGGTTGACCAGGGGCAGGTTTCCAGCCTGCAGCAGCAGTTCAGGATAGGACTTGGGAGTGGTTAAACGTCGTTGTATCTCTGGGAAAAATGGATTGAGCCGGATTACCGTCCCCAGAGAGAAGCCAGTCAGCATCAGCCCCCGCAAGACAGTACGATTGCCACTGGCCCAATCGGTATACAGCCACAGAATCGACTCTTGCCCCAGTTGCAGGCCAATTCGACCCAGCAAGGATAATGCAACAGCGATCGCAGCACCAAAGGCAATTCCGAAGAAGGGTGCCCCTTGCAGCAGTAATGCCCGCCACTGTTGACCTGTAAGCGCACGCTTAACTCGACTCGATTTCGAGCTGGTTTCAGGCCAAACGAGTTCTTCCTCCAGTCGCCAATGACGAGCATACAAGGTCAGCAGATACAGACGATCGCCCAGGATAGGATGGGATTGGTTGATCGTCAGCCAGGTTTGATAAGGATTGGTGCGTTCCTGCTCCAGGAGCGGTTCTAATGGCGTGTAGGGATGCAGACTGCCGATGGAAATTGCCTGACGTAGACCCAAGGGAGTGAGAAGTTCCATTCCCTCCAGCAAGTAATTCGTTTTGCCCTGTTGCTGCACCTCTTGAGCGGTTCCGATCGCCATTTTCAGCAACGCACGGGTGTAAGCGTTAGGATTCCCCGTCAGATCTACTGCCATGCGATCGCTGTAGTAAACCCGCTGCCGGGAGATCCACAATCCGACCCAGCGCAACAGGCGGAACAGACCATAACTGAGAGCCGTAATCAGGGTGGCAGAAGCTCTGGAAATAGGGGCTGATTTGGGTTCTCCCCAATCTGCTGTCAGGCGATACAGAGTGTAGGGAAGCTGCACCAGAACCACCAGCATCGACATTACAGGCACATCCCAATAGGCTAAATGCCCGACTTCATTCGCGAAGACGGTGACAATCTCTTCATCCGATAACTGTTCCAGTAAGCCCTGACTGACCACTGTGCGGGTGAGCCAGGGAACCGGGCCATAGCTAAAGGCAAGAGGAATCGGAGTTGGCAGCACTCCTAATGCTGGCAGAGGCAGTTTGTGCTGGCGACAGAATCGCTGCAGCGATCGCGCCGTTTCGGGACTATAGCCTCCGACCGCATCCAGGGATAGGGGCTTTAATCCATACAACCAGACGAGGAAACCATCTAAAATCCAGCGAGAGGCAAGAAAGGCGGTACTCAGAAGCACGATCGTCAGTGGTACTGTCCAATGAGGCGATCCCCACAAGACCCAGCGGAATCCCAGCATGGGGATCACTCGATTGAGTGAATTGCCGTACAGACTGACGGTGTGGTACAGCAGTTGCTCAATTACCCAGAAAAGGGCGACGATCGTGAACACTTCAACCCCCACCAGACGCAGCATATTGACTCTACCCAGTGGCTTCCACTGCTGGGCACGTCCGGCCAGTCGCCAGATGGGTTGGTAGAGAGAAGGACTTTCCTCAACGAAATCAGCGCGAGTAGCAGCGGCGGATTCTCCTGATGGCGACGAGAAGCGAGATTGAGGCGGTTTGGTGAACCGTGGTGCGCGGTCGGGTGAAGCTGAAGCGGATGAAAATGGCTGTTCTGAACTCGGAGTTGTGACAAATCCGGTGGCCGCTGGTTCTGGCGGGGCGGCGATCGCAGGATTAGCCGCTTCTAAGGGAATAAATCCAGTAACATTCTCAGGGGTAGTGGCTGCAACAGAAGGTGCTGTCTCTAAGGGAATAAATCCAGTAACATTCTCAGGCGTAGTGGCTGCAACCGTAGAAGCTGCAGAAGGATCTGGCTCAGTTGGTGCTGCATGGTCTGACGGCACGGTTATCTCTGGATGCCGTTTCAGCAGGGTGGCCATTGTCTGCGTTGCCCAGGCTTGTAATTGTGGCTCAGGACTTTGCTGCAAGCGCTGGCAGAGTTCGATCGCTTGTCCAGATTCGCCGACTCGTTCATACGCCAGCACCAATCCCATCTGAGCTTTGGTGAGTAGAGGATGATCGATCGAATTGGCCAGCACAGGGGACAGCAGGGCGATCGCCTCTGAATAGTTGCCTTGCTTAAACGCAGCCAATCCAGCTTTCAGGTTGGCCAGGGTCTGAGCATTGGGGTGAGAAGACGAGTCAGGAAAAGCCGTCATAGGATGCACTCCTACGCAGAACCCTTTAAAGATACCCTTATCGCGCAGAAAGTTATCTTTTGTTAGACGAGTTAGCCCTCAGTCCTGCTGCAAAGACACATCAAAAAGCAACTGGTTGAATGGAAGCCTCAGTAAGCCTTCAGGGAGCGTGACTGAAAGTTGTATGGTGAGCAGCGATCGCTGGGTGCGTGTCACCTTCTTGAGAGGAAATTAGATCAGGTTGTTGAGGTAAGCCCAGCGGTGGGCTAATAAATTCGGCACATGCTCTGGCTTCCAGCGTGCCCCCGAAATTTGCAAGCGGCGGTCCATCTGTTTGACTGTTGACTCCACTGCACCAGAACCAATCGAGCAGATGTCCTCGCTCTGGTAATAATCGTAGTTGACGATGCGGTGCCGATACTTCTGTAAATACTGACAGAAGCACGGTGCTTGATGCAGTTGACAGTCCTTAAACAACGCCAGCGTTTCATCTACCTTGCCCTGCCACAACAGTCGCCGAGCTTGTGCCAAACGCTTCAACGACCCCCCAACCTGCTCCAGGTTCTCCATTAAATGAAACCAATCCAGAATCTCCCGTCGCTCCACTGCGGCGGGCAGTTGAGCAAACAAATTCCAAATTCCATCGTGACCATCGCCCAGGCAGGTCAGACAATCAGCAAGGGGCTGACGGTTGAGCCACTCCAGCAGCGCTGCCTTGTCGTCGAGCCAAGCGGCACGAACCCCCTTTGGAGCCAGATGCACCGCTTTATACTGCTTCCACAACGGTGGTTGACCCGGTTCCCCGATCAACCGCACCGTTCCACCATCGATGCTGGTCTCTGCCACTGAGCTGTCAACGGGGGGAGCGTCAAACGTTTGGCGCTAACGGCTATCCCAGTGAACAGTTCCACATCTTGAGCCGTCTGTTGATACGAAATATTGGTACTCACCCGCAACCAGCATCGCTCCAGCATCGGACTCAGTAGGCTACCTGCTTTTACT
>JBBIQC010000399.1:703-5115 GCA_037442585.1 Oscillatoriales cyanobacterium bin_317 | reverse complement strand
ACCAGGACAACGGCTCCTCTTTGAGGCCCAGGTTGCGGGTTTATTGGAGGTGCATGTGATTACCAACTCCAGTACCAGTTTACTCAGTACTATTCCCTGCCCAGATCTGCAGATCAGTACAGATCTGATCAATCACTTGCTCAATCGACTTTCTTGAAGGCGAGAGTCAGGGCAGAAAGCAGAGGGCAGGTTAATGCGTTGCGGCAATGCCTGTAGCTTTTACCTTCTTCAAGAACAAGACCGTGATACCGCTTAACAAAAGGGCGCAGGCGATGAAGTAAAAGCAATCATTAAATGCCATCACATACGCTTCTCGGCGAACCATGTTGCTCATGGCTGCAATAGCCTGTTGTTGAGCCGTTGCCAGGTCGGCCCCCTGGCTGACAAAATACTGGGTCATTTGCTGAAGCCGCTCCTGAACAGCAGGACTGTAGATAGAAACCGCTTCTCCCAGACGGTTGGAGTGAAACTGTTGGCGATTGGTTAACAGGGTGGCGATCGCGGCAATCCCGATCGACCCACCCAGATTTCGCATCATATTAAACAACCCAGAAGCCGAACCTGCCTGGGAAGCCGGTAATCCAGCCGTGGCCACAGAAGACAAAGGCACCATAATCAGCGGTTGACCCATCGCCCGTACCAGTTGTGACCAGCGCAATTGATCCAGACCCGTCTGGTTAGTCAGGGTCGAGTTCATAAAGCAACTGACGGCAAACAGACTGATACCAAGAGCAATCAACACCCGCACATCAATTTTTTGCATCAGTTTGGGCACAAACGGAATAATCAATAACTGGGGAAAGCCCACCCACATCAGCACTTCCCCAATCTGCATGGCGTTGTATCCCTGAATCTGGCTGAGATATAAGGGCATGATGTAGACCGAACCATATAGCCCCAATCCCAGGGTGACATTAATCACGCTGGATAAACCGAAGTTGCGATGGGTCATCAAGCGCAGGTTAATAAAGGGCTTTTTGCGCGTCAGTTCAATCCAGAAAAAGATCGCCAGGAAGATCACCGCGATCGCCGTTAAGCGCACAATCAGTGCCGAGCCAAACCAATCCTTACGGCTGCCCTCTTCTAAGACAATCTGGAGTGATCCCAGACCGATCGCCATGGCAATAATGCCGCCCCAATCCCCTTCTTTCAGCAAGTGCAGTTGCATGGGTTTGGGTTCGATTGCATACCAGACCGCTGCCAGCAATAACAGGCCGGGGATCAGGTTGATGTAGAAGACATAATGCCAGCTAAAGTTTTCCGTCAACCAGCCGCCAAAGGTAGGGCCGATGGAGGGGGCAAAGGTAGCCGTGATCGCAAACAGGGCCATGCCGATCGGCTGCTTAGCGGGCGGCAGGGTGGTCAACAGTACGGTAAAGGCCATCGGGATCAAAATCCCGCCCGTGAATCCCTGCAACGCCCGAAACATAATCATGGAGGGCAAACTCCAGGCCGCGGCACACAGCATGGAGAACCCGATAAATAGAGTCGCATTCACCAACACGTAACGGCGCACTGAGAAGACCTGGGACAACCAGCCGGTCAGTGGAATGACGACAATTTCTGCCACCAGATAAGCCGTCGAGATCCAGGAACCTTCCTCCAACGTCGCTCCCAGAGCAGCCTGAATATCTTTTAAGGAGGAATTTGTAATCTGGATGTCCAGCACCGCCATGAACGCACCCAGGACTGTTCCCCAGACCCCAATCCAGGTTTTAAATGAAACGCGATCGCTGGGTGGTTGAGTGGTAAGAGAGGCAGCCACAAAAAATCTCCGGTTTTACGCATTAGTCTGGGGCAGAATCCCAATCTGGTAGTAAATGGGACGGATCTGTTTTCTAAAAGCGGGAAGCTGGCGGATAAACAGCAGCGATCCGATGACACTCAGCACGCCACCGATAAACAAAGTCAGGGGAGCACCAATCTGTTGAGCCAGTCCTCCAGCCAGTAAATTGCCGCAGGTAGCCATGCCTGTAAACGCCATCAGGAAGAAACTCATCACTCGGCCTCGCTTATCTTCTTCCACGATCGTTTGCAATAAGGTGTTGCTGGAGGTGCGCTGTAACATTAAACTCATTCCCAAAAAGAACATAGCCAGCAAGGAAAGCCAGAGGAGGCGCGACAGAGCAAACGTCATAAGGGCCACTCCCAGAATGGTAGGAGCGATCGCAATCAGCCTCCCTAAACCCAACACACTGCTGCGGGAACTGAGATAGACCGCAGCGATTAAAGCGCCGAATCCAGTTGCAGCCATCATCAATCCCAACGTGGTCGCTCCCCCATGAAAAATTTGCGCTGCAAAAATGGGCACCAATACAAGGTACGGCATTCCTACCAGACTGGTGAGTGCCACAAGAGATAAAATTGCCCGCATTGGGGGAAATCCAAAGGCATAATGAAATCCTTCTTGAAGCTTCTGCCAGAGCGTTCCAGTCGATTGAGCGGAGGCGCCACGCGCCAGTGGGGGTAATTTCATTGCCAATAACCCTGCCAGCACTGCCAGATAACTGAGGCCATCCAGCAGAAAGCAGGTGCCTGCCCCCAGTGAGGCAATCACGATCCCTGCGATCGCTGGCCCCACCAATCGTGCGCCGCTGAAAATGGAGGAATTGAGGGCGATCGCATTCCCCACGTCTTCCTTGCGATCGACCATCTGTACCACAAACGCCTGCCGCGCGGGCATATCCAGGGCATTCACAGTCCCCTGAAAGACACTCAGCGCCATCACCTGCCAGACATCAATCTGGTCGGTAAAGGCTAGAAACGCCAGCGCCAGAGATTGCAGCATCGCCAGAAACTGGGTCAGTAAAATCGTGCGGTGACGATTCCAGTGATCGACCAGTACTCCGGCAATCGGGGTTAACAAAAAATTGGGGAGTTGACTGGCAAACCCTACCACTCCCAGCATCCAGGCCGAATGGGTGAGGGAATAGACCAGCCAGATCGTTGCCGTTTGCGTCATCCAGTTGCCGATCAGGGAAATGGCTTGACCTGTAAAGAAGAGGCGATAATTTCTGGATCGCAGCGCCCGCGAAATGGATTGCAATGGTTTCCTCCTGCTACGTCATTCCCTTTGTTCTAACGTAAGTTCGACAAACCTCCCTCTCCGACATGGAAAGGGAGGCGCAACGAAAGAACCGCCTTACTTCAAATCAACGGTGACAACGGCAGACATTCCTGGTGTAATCATCGACTCATAGCCTTTGATGCTTTGAGAATCGAAAACAATTTTGACCGGAACCCGTTGTACCACCTTGGTAAAGTTACCCGTGGCATTATCCGGCGGTAGCAGCGCAAATTCGGCTCCTGAAGCAGGAGCAATACTATCTACCCGCCCCTCAAATTTCTTGCCAGGGAAGGAGTCCAACTTGATCTCCACTTTCTGACCGGGACGCATCTTATTTAATTGAGTTTCTTTGAAGTTAGCCGTCACCCAGTATTCATTGCTGACCAGCGCCATCAACGGAGTACCCGGTTGGATTTGCTGACCCACTTCTACCGTTTTGCGGCCAATCTTGCCATCGGCTGGAGCCAGAATATTGGCGTAAGAGAGTTGTTGCTGGGCATTTTTGAGCGCCACCTGAGCTTGAGCGATCGCCGTTTGCGCCGTACCAAAATCACTGCGGCTGACCTGAGTTTGAATGCCCTTTGCCTGTGCCTGTTGCATGCCACCTTGCGCGGCTGTCAATCCCGCTTGAGCAGTGGCAACGGTTTGTCGAGCTTGCGCCAGTTTGGCCTGAGCCTGCCGTACCGCTTCTTGACTTGCATTTGTTTGCGCCTGGGCCACTTGATAGGCTTGCCGTGCTGTATCTAAATCTCGCTGTGTTACCGCCCCTTCGTTAAACAGGGTGGAGAAACGGTTGAAATCGGCCTGCGCTTTTTGCCAGTTGGCTTGCGCCTGGGCCAGTTGAGCCTGGGCTTGCGGTACTCCCGCCTGGGCTTCTATCACCTGAGCTTGAGCCTGAGCGATCGCCGCCTGCGCCTTCGCTACATCACCTTGAGACTGCGTGCCAGAAGCTTCCGCATTTTTAGCAGACAGGGCAATATTCACCTGAGCCGTATTTGCCTTCTGTTGCGCCGCTGCCAGATCGGCCTGAGCTTGTTGCAGCTTAATCTGGTAGTCGGTTGGATCTAATTTCACCAGTAACTGACCTTTCTTCACCAGTTGGTTATCGTTTACCAGCACATCCTGCACCGTACCGGGAACGCGGGCACTGATCTGATGAATATGGCCAGCGACCGTAGCGTTGTCTGTTGCTTCATGGCTGGAAGCATATTGCCAGTAGTTGTATCCGAAGGCTCCCGCTGCGATCGCCCCCACACCAGCAACGGCCAGAATCGCTTTAATCGGTCGGCGCTTGGGAGGTAGAGGAGTCGGTTCAGCAGCAGCCTCTGCAGTGGGGGTGGTAGAT
>JBBIQC010000399.1:0-688 GCA_037442585.1 Oscillatoriales cyanobacterium bin_317 | reverse complement strand
GACTCTAATACAGATCCGGGGGACTGGGAATCCCAATCTTTTGAAGTCTCTAATGGACAAGGATCTAAATTATTGAGCGTACCAGGCTCTACCGTGTGTACCCGACCATTGCCGTTGAGGGACGGGGCATCCGAGCATTTCATGGTGTTACCTCTCGTGGAGTCGTAAACAACTTCAGCCAGATGAACTAAGACCAAAGAGTTATTTATTACGTATACTTAGTTTCTATCTGCCAACAATATAGCACACTTTTATTTCGTGTCCGTATTTCATAAGAAAGAATGCCCTCTAAATCCTGGGATTGATCGCAACTTCTCTCAATAGTCAAGAAATAGTAATGGCTGGCTCACCCACCCTGTTTGTGTCATGGTCTACAGTAAACGCCTGAGGAAAAATCAGGCTGATGGCGAATACAACCGCTCGTATCCCCCCAGAAAGAGCAACCAGATAACCACGACAATCCAATGAATCACTACGGGCGGCCAGAGAGAGCCACTTTGCAAGTAGGACAGTGAGCAGACCGCGCCCAAAAATCCGGCGGCCATCAGAAAAACAGGACTCAGGAACGTGGTGCGACTGGCCGGAAAAAAGGTGAAGGAATTTAAGGGATGGGACAGCACGAAGATCAGCAGGGCGATCGCTCCCCAGAGCCACTGCAATTCCAGGGATACCCCTTCAGTGGGATGAG
>JBBIQC010000398.1:0-5130 GCA_037442585.1 Oscillatoriales cyanobacterium bin_317 | reverse complement strand
GGAAAGCGAGATTACCTATTAAGTCGATGTTTAGTGATCCCTCATTCAAGTCTGATAGATTGGCGCTGGAAGAATTGCGGCCTGCACTCCAGTGGCTCGATCTCCTGTTAACAGAGGCGATTGGGAAAGCTCAAGTGCTCTATGGTGTAGAAGCTGCCAATGATCTACACCGGGGACTATATATCAACGACGAGGAAGTCGAACGATTACTGGCTCGTCAGCCTGGTAGCCCGTTATTTCCAGTCAACCAACAGCCGATCTGGCTAACAGAGAACTCACGATTAGCCTGGTTGCAACAAACTGTTGGATTAGCCGATTTTGATGTTGCTCTAATTCTAATTGCGCTGGCATCGGACGTTGATTTGCGATATGAGCGGCTTTACGCCTACCTGCAAGATGATGTGACCCGCAAGCGCCCAACGATCGATCTTACCCTGAACCTGCTGTGTGCCTCAGCAGAGGACAAACTGCAACGACGGCACCATTTCAATGGGGATGCTCCTCTAATGCTGAATGGACTTCTCCATCTCATTGTCGATCCTAATCAGACAGAACCATCATTTCTGAATTACTTTCTCAAGCTCGATGGGCAGATAATTCAATTTCTGCTCGGACAAACAGGACTCGATCAACGGTTGGAACCCTTTTGCCAGTTCATACAACCTTCAATCGCATTGACGGATCTGTCTTTAACCAGTTCAGTGCGGCACTTCCTCCAGGAATTAACAGGACAAGTTAAGGCAACCGGGCAACCTTTCAGTCTCTATGTACAGGGAGTGCCAGGAATTGGTAAGCGGCGAGTAGCAGCCGCGATTGCGGCTGAATTGAAGAGGCCACTGCTGATTGCTGATCTACCCCGTGCATTCTCTTTGAAACTAGCTGTCCATCCATTACTGCAAGTGGTTTTGCGCGAGGCTCAGCTCAAGCAGGCAGTATTATACCTACCTGGGATCGATCAACTCAATGGTGACTCTCATGAAGGAGCATACCAACAGTTACTGGAGGAACTTGCGAAGTCCCCCAATATCACGGTTCTGGGAGGCGTTCAATCCTGGGTGCCAACGACTCCTTACCGTTCCAGAGTCATCAGTGTGACTTTAGAAATTCCTGAGTTTGCTCAGCGGCGACAGTGTTGGCAAACGTGTTTATCTGCTACCAACGTTGTTTTAACCCCACAGGAGTTGGATGCCTTAGCCGATCGGTTTCGTTTGACCCCGGAACAAATTGTCGATGCCGTCACTCAGGCGGGTTATCTGGCTCACTGGTCAAGGGTTGATTCCTCCAACGATCCGCCAGGTGAATCCAGTGAAACATCCACTTTGACGCACCTATTTACAGCCGCCAGAAATCAGGCTGGGCACGATCTGCAAACCCTAACCCACAAAATTCAGCCTCGCTATAGTTGGGCAGATATTGTCTTACCAGAAAACCAGAAGGTACAACTAAGAGAGATCTGTAACCAGGTGAAATATCGCCAAATTGTCTACGAGAAATGGGGCTTTGAACGCAAAGTGTCGCTGGGGAAGGGAGTGAATGCCCTGTTTTCTGGGCCACCTGGAACTGGCAAAACAATGGCAGCCGAGGTGATTGCTCATGATCTGCAACTGGATCTCTATAAGATTGACCTCTCCCAGGTGGTCAGCAAATACATTGGTGAAACTGAAAAGAGCCTGAACCGCATCTTTAACGCTGCTCAGACCGCCAATGCCATTTTGTTTTTTGATGAAGCAGATGCCTTATTTGGCAAGCGATCGGAAGTTAAAGATGCCCACGATCGCTATGCCAATATTGAAGTGGGATACTTACTGCAAAAGATGGAAGAGTACGAAGGGCTGGCGATTCTCGCCACTAACCTGCGGCAAAATTTAGACGATGCCTTTGTGCGACGACTGCACTTTATTGTCGAGTTTCCCTTTCCTGATGCAGCCCATCGCCGTTCTATTTGGGATGTTTTATTTCCTGAAGCAGCCCCATTGGATAAAGAGATAGATTTTGACCTACTATCCCGTGAAATTAAGTTAGCGGGCGGAAATCTGAAAAATATTGCGCTGTCTGCTGCCTTTTATGCTGCTGAAGATAGCGGCACGATCCAGATGCAACATCTGCTGGCGGCCGCCCAGCGAGAACATCAAAAAATTGGGCAAACCTGGCAAATAAATGAAAAGTGTGAATAAAATGCATTAAAAAAATCTTTCGTAAATAGAGAAACACATTAAATTAACTATCGTCAATTTTTGTTTGATTATATGTGAAAAATACTGATCTGATAAAGCCTTTAGTGTAAAATCGACTTAACTAGCCAAAATTATCATCCTTATTTATCACACTTATGGGTGATGGAGGAGAGAACTTTGGATAGTGAAATAAGAAATTGTACATTGCGTTTGTACATTACATACGAGGAACCCTTAAGAATTAGCTAAAAAATTAAGATCTTTACAGGGATACTATTAGTTTTTTAATAGCCGTTTCTCTCTTCAAGAGCTAAGTTCATCAAAAGTTAAGTTCATTAAGAGCTAAGTTCATATGGTTTTACCCAATTTAAAATACTGGTAAGGCCCTTGAATTAAGGCTTTTGTCTACAGTTTAGCTATACATTCTTAACCCATCAAGATTATCGAATGGGGTAGGTTTGCTATGATTCGCTACCTGAGTTTGACATTAAAGGGTATCCTGCAACGGGGAGTTCCAAACACTCCGGAGTTTGAAGAGCTGAGAAATGCTCAGATTGTGTTCGATCGCCCCACAGAACAATTCAAACCAACACGCACCAGTATCAGCCTGTTCCTGTACGACATTCGAGAAAATGTTGAGTTGCGTAGCAATGATTCTGAGATAGTGCGCCGCAATGGACGAGCCGTGATCACGCCCCCGGCGATGCGAGTGGTCTGTTCTTATTTGATCACTGCATGGCCAGTGGGCCCATCAGGGGATGAGTTTGTGCTCCAGGAACACCGATTGTTGAGCCAGGTATTACGAGTATTTGCTAGTTATCCAGAAATCAAAGCCACCGACGAGTTTTCCCGAAATAATCCCATCTTGCAGGGACAACTGAGAAATCAAGAACCTCCCATTCCCCTCGTCGCTGCCCATGCAGATACCCTGAGAAATCTTAGCGAATTTTGGACGGCTCTGGGAAATCAATTACGCCCGTCCATCACCCTCACCGCCACGATCGGCACTCCCATCTTCGATCCCCAAGACGTGGCTCTCGCAGGCTCTCATGAAATTCGGATGGAGCAAGCCAGTGCTGCCGAAATTCAGTTGCAACAACTTGGGGCGATCGCACCCGGTGCCATTCTTTATCAGATTGGAGGACAGGTGATTGATAGTAGCACGCCATCAAAACCGATTCCCAATGCCACAGTTGTCCTGGTCGAACCAGGACTTACTACAACTACGAATTGGAATGGACAATATAGCTTGAGGCCACTGGCACCCGGTACTTACACCTTGCGAACCACATTTGGAGAAACCTCTCAGCAAACCCAAATCTTAATTCCTGCAAAACAAGACGATGCCTACCAAACACAACAACGAAATTACACCGTACAACTGAATGTCCAGATACCAGACGAGATGATTTCAAATTAAATCTAGTGGGAAAGGAGAACCCATAATGCCACAATACTTGTCACCCGGCGTGTATGTTGAAGAAGTCAAGCCGAATGCCCAGGCGATCGCTGGCGTTGGCACCAGCACAGTAGGATTTATTGGTGAGGTTCAGGATAATGTCGCCATGCCTATTCAACCGGGCAAATTTCTTCGGTTCAAGGCCGACGCCAATGGCAACATCTTGTTGTTCGAGAAGGGTGCGGATGGCAAAGCCGACCCAAATAAACCGACTACTGATACTACCAAGGGAATACCGCTCGAAGATCCGAATGGAAAACCGCTTGAAGACCCGAATGGACAGCCCTTACCTATCCCTTATACTTTAGCTGGAACGGACAAACCCAAACTCATAACTAGCTGGGAGGAATTTAAGAATAAGTTTGGTGATTTTCAAGATGGCAACAAGATCTTAGCTCATGCCGTTTATGGATTTTTTAACAATGGTGGAACTCGTTGCTGGGTATTGCGAGTTAGCAAAGCAACCGACCTGGATGACTTAACCAAACAACTGCCGTTTTTTGAACCAATTGATGAAATTGCGATCGTGGTTGTCCCAGGAGCGATCAAACAAGCCCAACATGTAGCAATTATTGCTCACTGTGCAAAGATGCAAGATCGGGTGGCGGTTTTAGACGGTGATGGTACACAGACACCGGATAAAGTGAGCGCAATCCGTCCTGCTGGCCTCAGTTCTGAAGGCAGCTATGCAGCCCTGTACTACCCCTGGATTAAAGTCTCCGATCCGCTCAATCCTCAAAAAGATCCAGTTAGCATTCCTCCCAGTGGTCATATTGCCGGAATCTATGCCCGTAGTGATGCCGCCAGAGGCGTGTTCAAAGCTCCCGCCAATGAAGGGGTAATTGGTGCGTTAGATACCAGCACCCCCATCAGCAAAGCCCATCAGGATGGATTAAACCCGGAAGGCATTAATGTGATTCGGGTGTTTAACGGTGCGCTCAAAGTGTGGGGCGCACGCACATTGACGAATGAGGCTCAGTTCCGTTACATCAGCACTCGCCGCTTCTTCAACTTTCTCCGCGAATCAATTGACAAGGGCACCCAATTTACTGTGTTTGAACCCAATACCCCCAGTTTGTGGCAAGGCATTAGTCAAACCGTGAGTGGATTTTTGCTGAATCAATGGCGAGACGGAGCCTTGTTCGGCACAACTCCAGAGCAAGCGTTCTTTGTCAAATGTGATAAAGACACCAATCCGCAAGAAGTGCGAGAACTGGGGCAAGTCGTTACGGAGATCGGTGTGGCGATCGTCAAACCTGCCGAATTTGTCATCTTCCGCATTCAGCAAATTACAGGTGGGTAAGTCAGGATGAGCGCCTTCTCAGCCACTCTTCCCGATTCTCTAAAGCAGTTCTCACTTGCATTCCCTACACCCCACACCCCAACAGAATGCATTGGATCCAAACGAGAAGAGCTATCTTCCCCACTCTCAATTCCCTACTTTAACCCTCTTAAATCAATCTAAGCAGAGTAAAACTCGAAAACTGGGCGATCCGA
>JBBIQC010000397.1:0-5148 GCA_037442585.1 Oscillatoriales cyanobacterium bin_317 | reverse complement strand
CTCTGGAAGTTTAGGCTGGCACCCCAACTCTGGCAACCCGATCGGCAACGGTTGGTAGAATCGCAGTGGAAAACAGAAAAGCGTCTACTTTAGACTAACGCTCCCTGACTAACATAGCCTCTGAGCCGGACGGACGAAAGACGCTGGTGCTGAATTCGAGGTTATTTGCCACCGCTGATTTGAGCCGTTGGCCCCAGTAATAACAATCAAACTTAGAAAGGAGGAAATAGTAATGTCTGGCCCATCTTACAATGAAGAGATTTTGCATGAACGTGTTTCATTTGGGGAAAATGCACCATCATCGACACGACGCTCCGGTGTTGTGCTATCCTAGCCCGGACATTTCATGGCTATTGCAAGCATCAGTTCCGCTGCTGCTGATTCAACAGAACCAGATCAGATTACGATCTGCTATCGACAGCTTGACATAGGCGACAACGATGACTGTACTTTGACTTTTGTTCCCTAATCTCATGAGTTTCCGGTTGCATCACTGCCTATCCACTGTTCAAAACATTTGCTAATTGGTGGGCAAATTCTGGTAGTTTTTCCAAAAGCAATAAATGCGATATGAGCGATCCAGAAAAAGAATCTGAGAGTAAGCGAGGTTTAAGCAAAGAAGCGTGGGCAGCAGTTAGTGCCATTGTGGTAGCGCTAATCGGTGGCATGGTTACTATATTCACTACGATATGGAAACCTCCGTCTGGTTCATCACCCTCTCCTTCAGGATCTTCAATAACACCAGGTTCACCTCCTGTTCCTGCTTCTATGCCGACGATCTCTTCTTTGGTGTCCGCTCAATCCCCTTCTTCCTCTACTCAAAAACTAGCACAGGCTTTAGACGCTGTTAACATCGATTTTAGTGATCCCGCATTACAGGAGCAGTTAAACAATCCTTCATCTCAGTATCCACAGTTTGCTGAAGGGTGCCTCAGGTTGCTTAGTAATCAGCGTTTGAAGAACAAAGTGTATTTTGATGTCATCTTTTGGAACTATACAGAGGAGTTAAAAGGTAAAGTAACTTCCGATTCCCCTAATGGAGATTTGAATACAAACATCCTAAAAGCTGCGATGCTAGAAGCTTACAACACTCGTAATGGTAGTAATGCTTTATCTTTTGGTGACATCGTGGAACCAAAATAATGCTTATATTAAGCATAGCCGATGGAGAAAATTCAAAAATCTCTGATTGGCTCACCTGTGTTACTCCAGCGATCGCCGTCATCATGTGCAAGTTAAAATGAAGAAACCATCTTTTTGGGGGTAGGCAGTTATGACTTCAGCATCTGATGGGCAGGTCACCATCATTCGTACAGAGCGAGGTTTAACAATCACGGGCACACGCATTAGCCTTTATGAGGTGATGGACCTCCTAAAGGCTAATTACCCCCCTAAATTAATTCGTGACACGTTCAACCTTACGGATGCACAAATCAATGCAGCTTTGTCCTACATTGAGGCAAACCGGGTTCAAATCGAGGCTGAATACCAGGAAGTTCTTCAAACTAGAGAAGAAATTCGCCAGTATTGGGAAGATCGCAACCGCGAACGCCTTGCCCGAATCGCAGTTATGCCTCGTAAGGTCGGGAGTGAAGCAATTTGGGCAAAACTTGAGGAACAGAAAGCGCGACGAAGTGCCGTGCAAAAGTAATGATTTTCTTGGTTGACTACAATTTAGACGGCTACGCACTTATTTTTCTTGGTATTTTGACAAAACTAGGTTGGCTTGAATTCATATCCATTCAGTTTGTCACCTTTAAAGAGGCTGGACTGTTGATGGAAAGCAGCGATCGTATAGTTTGGCGTTATGCTCAAGAAAATCAGATGATGATCCTTACAGCTAACCGAAATATGAAAGGTGAGGATTCACTTGAACAGGTTATACGTGAGGAGAATACCGAAAACTCTTTCCCAGTCTTAACGATTGGGAGTCTCGATCGTCTCAGTGAAGCTGATTATCGAGAACGCTGTGTTGAACGGCTTATTGAGATAGTTGTAGAAATTGAAAGGTATAAAGGGGCTGGTCGACTGTTCATCCCATAAGTGTTTTCATTCAGCATTTAGACAAATTATGAGATGCTCGTCATGAAGTAGAAAGATTTTAGAAATAGAATTGCGATCGCTATCAAGTTGCCTACGTATGAAGTTATCTCCGCCGAAGGAATGTATTACAGATGAAGTGATGACGGTATAACCATTGAGGGGGAAGGCAAATGCATACCAGAACTGCAAATTTTGTTCGGGCGGCTCATGTCCAGGATGTTCGGAAAGCGGGTCGATTGGTGGTGGCGATCGCTGGACACACTATTCTCCTCATTCATGAGAATGACCAAATCTATGCCGTAGACAATCGCTGTCCCCACATGGGGTTTCCTCTCCATCGAGGCACCGTGAAAGACTGTATACTCACCTGCGATTGGCACTATGCCCGCTTTGATTTGATGAGTGGCGGCACCTTTGATTCCTGGGCGGATGATCTCCCGGCCTTCCCTGTGCAAATCCGCGATGGTGAAGTCTGGGTCGATCTGGCAGCCCATGCAGATCCATTAACCCACCATCGCCAGCGCCTGGAGGATGGCTTAGAACAGACCATTCCTTTGGTCATTGCCAAATCTGTGATTGCTCTGTGTAATCAAGGTAACCACAGTACTGAATTGTTTCGGATGGGGTTAGACTTTGGCGTGTCTTATCGACAGAGCGGCTGGGACACGGGCCTGACGATCCACACCTGCATGATGAATTTATTACCGTATCTGGATCCTGAAGACCAACCGCGCTTACTCTATCACGGTTTAGCCGCTGTTGCCAGAGATACCAGCAATCAACCACCCCGCTTCCCCATCCAACCGCTACCGGGTGCTAATAATCCCGAAAAGATTCCCCTGCTGCAAACCTGGTTTCGTCAGTTTATTGAAGTTAGAGATGCAGAAGGGGCCGAACGCTGTTTAGCCTCTGCCATCCAGGCTGGTGCCTCTCAAACCCAACTGGCTCAGATGCTCTTTACAGTGGTGACGGATCATCGCTATCTGGATGTCGGACATTCCCTGGACTTTACCAACAAAGCGTTAGAAGCTCTTGATGCTACGGGCTGGCAAAATGCAGAACTCGTCCTGACCAGTTTGGTGTCTGGCTATGCAGGAGCCACTCGCATGGAAGAATCTCGCTCCTGGCGTTCTCCAGTAGATTTGGTAGCCATTTTGCAGCAGGCATTTGCCGCGTTACCAGATGCTTTGGCAGAGGGAAAAACTCAACAGAAGACCTGGAATGGTAGCGTTAGCCCGGACGATCGCCCGCATCGTGATCAACTTATCCCTATCCTGCTGGGTGATGATGCCCAGGCGATCGCAGATGCTCTCCTGGCTGCCCTGCGACAGGGATGTTCTGAGGTCGAGTTGGCAGAAATAGTCACCTACGCGGCGGCTCTGCGAATTGCCCAATTTAGCACAAACAATGATTTTAATGATTGGAATAGCGCCCACCATACCTTCACCTTTGCCAATGCGGTGCATCAGGGCATGAGGCGAGTGGCATCGCCAGAGTTACTACGGGGGGTGTTTGATGCGGCCATGAGTGTCTATCTCGATCGATTTCTCAATGTCCCGGCGGCTCGCTTGCCGAAACTAGATCAAACGGTAGAAAATCCAGCCGCGTTGTTGCAAGAATTGCCGGCGTTACTGGATCGTCAGCAACAAATGAATCAAGTTGGGGAATTAGTTGGATGTTACCTGTTCAGTGGCGGTCAGCCTGAACTGCTCCTAGCTCTGTTGGGCAAATTATTGTTACGCGAAGACCGGCAATTTCATGTGATTCAAGAGATGGAAGCCGCCTTTCGTCAATATTCCCACCTGGGGAACTCGATCGCTGGAGTTAACGTTCTCGTCGCCGCATCGCGCTATCTGGCCGCTCATACCCCCACCATCCGATCGCAGGAGCAAACGTATCAAATGGCTTACCGACTCCATCGGGGCGATCGGTTGTTTGAGGATGCTGGTTGAAACTGAATCGCAACGTGGGTGATGGTAGATCGACCGCAAAGGTATCCCTGTGATGCATCATGTAAGTGTATCGCAGATGTTCATTAGAGTATTCTGATGACAAGTAACCATGCAGATCCCGAATCGTAGTCGGAAGGACGCAGCCATGACGATCGGCAAATCCCCAACCTGGACACCCGAATTACCCACATCTCTGCCGGATCATACGCAACTGCCAGAATCGGATGGAACTTTTGTGAAGAACTTTCAGGAACATCCCCAGAGTATTCTGCTCACCGATTCAATTCAGCCGCTCTTGCAGCAACTGCATCCGGATGACCAATACTGCATTGGGCAGGATTGTGGCATTTACTGGCGGATCACGGAACCACCAGAGAAAGGGGCAGAAGCACCTGATTGGTTCTACGTTCCCAATGTTCCCCCGACGCTCAACGGTCTAGTCCGTCGTTCTTACGTCATGTGGCAGGAGATTGTTGCTCCGTTAATTGTGCTGGAATTTGTTTCAGGAGATAGGCAGGAAGAACGCGATCGCACCCCCTACAAGGGAAAATTCTGGGTCTACGAGCAAGCCATTCGAGTACCGTTTTATGGCATTTACGAAGTCAGCAAGGCCAGTGTAGAGGTTTATCACCTGATCGATGGACACTACAGTTTGCTGCCAGTGAATTCATCCGGGCGCTATGCGATCGCTCCTCTGGGTGTAGAACTGGGCATCTGGCAGGGACGTTATCAGAATCTAGACCTGCCCTGGCTACGCTGGTGGGATGCCCAGGGAAGTTTACTCCTGACAGGTGAAGAACGAGCAGAACAAGAACGCCAACGAGCATACCAAGCCGAATGCTTGCTAGAGCAAGAACGACTCAGGATTGCCCAACTTGAGGAACGATTGCGATCGCTGGGAATAGATCCAGATCAAATTGAATAGTAAACCCAATCCCTAATCCCTAATTCCCAACCCCCAATCCCTACATCAAAACCGCTCCACCCCTTCAAACTGCTTAGCCGCCTCAGCACGAGCCGCTTCACCGCAGGTACGAGGAGTGGGAAAAATCTTTGTAGGATTGGCGATATTTTGCGGATCAAAAGCCTGTCGTACCCATTGCATGGTTTCCAGATCAGTCGGGGTAAACATTTCCGGCATATAGCAGCGTTT
>JBBIQC010000396.1:0-5151 GCA_037442585.1 Oscillatoriales cyanobacterium bin_317 | reverse complement strand
TACAACTTTATTTTGGAAGCACTATTCTATGCAGCCTCACATTAAATTGGTATAAGGTTCCGTATGCCCGCCAAATTTTACCTCTAATTCTGCCTCTGGGCGAACGACTTCCCAGGGATTGCCATACTTCAACCACTTGTCGGTCACTTCGACCTGCCACCCGTCTTTGATATCCTGGTCAAAAATGCCGTATTCGTAGCGAATGCCATAGGCGATCGCTGGAATTTCCAGGGTGGCGAGCGAATCAATATAGCAGGCGGCCAGTCGGCCCAGGCCACCATTCCCCAATCCAGGCTCTTCCTCTTGCTCCAGCAGATCGGTGAGATTCAGCCCCAATTCCTCCATCACCTGCTGCACCACGTTGTACAAACCGAGGTTGATTAAGTTATTGCCCAGATGTGGCCCCAGCAAAAACTCGGCAGACAGATAAGCCACCATCCGAGGTGCTTTTTCCAGATAAGTTTTGGTGGTGTTCAGCCAGCGATTCAGCAGGCGATCGCGCACCGTATAGGCCAGTGCCATGTAGTAATCATTGCGGGTAGCCACTTTAGGGAATTTAGCCTGAATATAGAATAAATTATCTAAAAAGGCCCGCTTGATGGTTTCGATATCTACCCCAGTGCGATCGTCTTCAATTTGAATGTTGTTGGGAACGATACTGACCATAATGGTGTCTCCTGTTAGTTAAAAATGAGACTGTCTTTTGTGCTGTGTCATTGGTCATTCGTTCTCTGCTCATGGCCCATAACAAATGACCAATGACTAATGACCCATGCTCTAGTAAGGCCACTTCCAGTCAACAATGTCGGGGCGGTCAACTCCGTGTTCGTAGGCGTAGTTAGTGCAGGCAATCTGCTCATCCTTGAGCATTTCCTTCACATGGGCACCCGCAACTTTCAGGCTGGGAATTCGGTCAATCACATCGATCGCGATCGTGAAGCGATCGATCTCGTTCTGGATGGCCAGGTCTAAGGGGGTATTGATGTTGCCCTTCTCCTTGTAGCCGCGCACATGCAGGTTATGGTGATTGGTACGACGGTAGGTAAGCCGGTGGATCAACCAGGGATAGCCGTGGAAGTTAAAGATAACGGGCTTGTCAATGGTGAACAGGGAATCGAAATCGCGATCGCTCATGCCGTGAGGGTGCTCCGTATCCGGCATCAACTTGAACAGGTCAATCACATTGACAAAGCGAATCTTCAACTCCGGGAAATGCTGCCGCAGATAACAGGAGGCTGCTAGCGACTCCTGGGTCGGGATATCGCCAGCACTAACCAGTACTACATCCGGCTCGGCTCCCTGGTCGGTGCTGGCCCACTCCCAGAGGTCAATCCCCTTTGTGCAGTTCTTAATCGCCGCATCCATGTCGTGATACTGCAGGTGCAACTGCTTGTCTGACACAATCACATTGATGTAATCCTTGCTCCTTAAGCAGTGATCCGCAACAGACAACAACGTATTCACATCTGGGGGCATATAGATGCGAACCACATCCGGGCTTTTGTTCAAGACGACATCCAGGAAACCTGGATCTTGGTGGGTAAAGCCGTTGTGATCCTGCCGCCACACAGTTGACGTAATCAGCAAGTTCAGTGAAGAGATCTCTTCACGCCAGTGAATCTGGTTGCAAATGTCAAGCCACTTGGCGTGCTGGTTGAACATAGAGTCAATCACATGCACAAACGCTTCATAGGTGGAGAAAAAGCCATGTCGTCCGGTCAGAAGGTAGCCTTCCAGCCAGCCTTCCAGCGTATGCTCACTCAACATCTCCATCACCCGCCCATCAGGAGCCAACTCACCCCCATCTGCATCTTCCGGCAGGTACTCCTCAATCCAAAACTTTTTGCTGACTTCGTAGATGGCATTCAACTTGTTGGAGGTGTTTTCATCCGGGCCAAACACGCGGAATCGATCCATGTTCAGCTTCATCACATCTCGCAGGAAAACCCCCAGAGGTTTGGTGTTTTCTACTTCAATGATTCCAGGCTTATCCACCTTTACGCCGTACTCCCGGAAGTCAGGCAGTTTCAGGTCGCGACGTAGCAAACCACCGTTGGCATAGGGGGTGGAACCAAGCCGCTTATCTCCGGTGGGAGCCATTTCCTTAATCTCTGGGAATAGCCGACCGTGTTCATCAAACAACTCTTCCGGTTTGTAGCTCCGCATCCACTCCTCAAGCTGGCGCACATGCTCCGGATTGTTGTGCATCCCACCCATCGGCACCTGATGCGCCCTCCAGAAACCTTCGACCTTATGACCATCCACTTCCGCAGGCCCAGTCCAGCCTTTGGGAGTCCGCATCACAATCATGGGCCAGATGGGACGAGTAGTTGTGCCATTGGAGCGAGCTTCCTGCTGAATGCTGTGAATCTTAGCAATACAGTGATCCAGGGTCGCAGCCATGGCCTGGTGCATTGACTCGGGATCAGACCCTTCGACAAAGTAGGGTTCGTAGCCATAGCCCTCAAACAGTGCCTTCAGTTCCCGGTGGCTGATGCGAGAGAGAATCGTGGGGTTATTAATTTTGTAACCGTTCAGGTGTAATACAGGCAGTACTGCCCCGTCCCGAACCGGGTTGATGAACTTATTCGAGTGCCAGGAGGTTGCCAGCGGACCAGTTTCCGCTTCTCCGTCTCCAGCCAGTGCCACAACGATCAAATTGGGATTGTCAAAAGCGGCCCCAAAGGCGTGAGAGAGGCAGTAACCTAATTCGCCACCTTCATGGATAGAGCCAGGAGTTTCGGGGGTGCAGTGGCTGCCAATTCCACCCGGAAACGAGAACTGTTTGAAGAACTGCATCATCCCTTCTGCGTCTTCGCTACACTCCGGGTAGAAGTGAGAGTAGCTGCCTTCCAGATAACAAGGGCCGAGGAAACCAGGCGCACCATGCCCAGGCCCAACCATATACAACATCTCCTGATCAAACTTTTTGATGATCCGGTTCAGATGCGTGTAGAGAAAGCTGATCCCCGGACTGGATCCCCAATGTCCCAACAGCCGCTGTTTGATTTGTTCTGGCTTGATGGGTTCCTTCAACAGGGGATTACTCCGGAGGTAAATCATGCCGACGGCCAGATAGTTTGCAGCCCGCCAGAAGGCATGCATTTTGCGGAGTTCGTCTGCGCTCAGAGGTGGGCCTTCGATCGTGGAGCGGGCAGTTCCAAAGGCACTAATGGATGAATCTACAACTGGTTTGGGAGGGGTTGTTACCATATTCAAATTCTCGCGCTAGAAGTGACCTGGAGGTTTAATGCGGACAATTCCCGTTCTGCGATCGCTGAACTGATTTTCATGCAATATCCCAATTTCTACTGGGATAAGGGGGCAGTTTCTAGTTTGGGAACTTAAAGGAAATGAATCGAAACACTTGACAGGGAGCTAAGTGGTAAGAACGTAATCAAGTACAGAAATGAGCTATGCTAATGCAGCTATTCAGTCAGCGAACTGATGCAGCCATTAAGCGGGGGAGTTTGTTTTTATTGCAACTAAACAAATCGAAAAACCATTCATAACCTCTACAAGAGGTATACCGCAGTTACTCATCTTTGACCAGAATATATCTAAAAAAATTAGCTTGGTAAATCTCAGGATATGATCAGATTAATAAGAGTTTAAGCTCATGGGATTTTCTAGTTTAATTCACGCAGCAATCGACGGTAGTTGGCTGAGATAATCTCAGACCTAACCCCCAACCCCTTGCCTACAAGGGAAGGAGGCTTTGAAGAGTTTCCCCTCTCCGCATCGGGGAGGGGCTAGGGGAGGTGGCAAACCAGGCAAGCCAGTGGTGCCCCCCCCCGCACCAGAAAAGGCAGACATCACAGTCGAAGGCGATGAAGATTAAGGGGTCGCAAGGGAACAAGCGCATCGAGTGGGTGAAAGTGGAGCATCCGTTGATTGCTGAGATGGTTTCAAAGCTTCAATCAAAAGTTCAACAAAAGTTCAACAATAAAATCCGAATATATTTTCACTTGATTTTAGTGTTATTACATTCATGTCACTTTTTGTTTATTCATGTCAAATTTGAATTTCAATTCAAATCTTAATCTTCACAAAAAGTTCTTTAAAGTTAATTGTAGAATAAATGCCGATTGTGTAGGATGGTTCAAATATCAGAAGGTTATTTTTACGATTATGGCTCAGCTCTCAAAAGATCTGCATCGCTTCTTTATTGAGGAACCTCCCGCTGATCAGGTGACACTGGCTGATGTGCTGGAATTGGCAGGGGAACGAACCTTTGGGTTTCTACTTGTGCTGTTAGCCCTGCCCTCAGCTCTGCCTGTTCCAGCGGCAGGCTACTCTGTTCCCTTCGGCATCGTAATGTTTTTATTGGCGGTGCAGTTGATTGCTGGAGCTAAAACTCCCTGGTTGCCCTCGCGCATTGTCAATCATTCTATTCCATTAAGTCGGGTACAGGGTTTTGTAAAGTCCGGGATTCCCTGGATGCAGCGAATTGAGCAGTTCTCAAAGCCGCGCCTCACAACCGTGTGTACGAGTCGTTTGGGGCGGGCAGTGATTGGGATCGCGATCGCCCTGATGGCAATCTCAATGATGATTCCAATTCCGGGTACCAATACCCTGCCAGCCATGGGGATTTTTGTCACGGGCTTTGGGCTTCTGGATGATGATGGAGCCATTAGCCTCTCCGGATTAGTACTATGCCTGATGGGAGCAACACTAACGCTCTCCATTCTGTATGCCCTAGCCGTTGGCGGAACCAGCCTCTATGATTGGCTCAAGTACAGTTTTAAGGGACTATTGGGACGCTGATTTGCCTACTGCCCGATTGTCGGTTCTTCCACAGGGCGAATAATGGTAGTATCTGGGGTGATCTGGGGCGTGAAGATCGCTTGCAACGACTCTTCCAACGTGGGAGACATGACAATCCGGTTTTCGTAGGCCACAATCACCCGTACCAGTGTTGGTAGGCTGTTTTGGGTCGCTTCTAAGTACAGCGGTTCTACATACAGTAGGGATTGCTCAATTGGCACAATCAACAAATTGCCCTGAATCGCCCGTGACCCCTGACGATTCCAAAGAGAAATTTGTTGGGAAATCACTGGATCTTGATTAATTCGAGCCTCGACTTGTTCTGGCCCATAGACCAACCGTTCTTTCGGGAACGTATACAACAACAATCTGCCGTAGTTCTCC
>JBBIQC010000395.1:2144-5168 GCA_037442585.1 Oscillatoriales cyanobacterium bin_317 | reverse complement strand
CGGACTCTCAGATTTTCGCAATTCTCCCAGCTTGCTCACCGAAATTGGGTCACTACCGATACCGATTAACCTTCTTCACAGAGTTGCTTCATTGAAAATCAACTCCATTGGATTCTCGATGTTGGGTTTCACGAAGACCAGTCCCACACCACTCAAGGTCATAGTGCTGAGAATCTAGCGGTGGTTCGCCATCTTGCTGTCAGTTTGTTATCGCAAGACCAATCGACATGGAGTATAGACTCCCAACCCATAGGACGAAACGAAGAGCGGAGAAAACTTGCATTACTCCTGGGATTTAATGTATCAAACTGTTTCCAGTGACGACCAACTCTGGGCACATCACATCACGAAACCGTAGCCTACTAGCCTCCTTTGTTAAAAAGGCTAACATTTACCTGCGCGGATTTCCGCTCTTCTACTAGAAGGCCGGAGTGATCAGCATCACAACTCTAAATAGATCTAGACCACGCATCAGAGTGATATTTCATAACTTGTCTGGAATTCTACGGAAGTTTCTGGAAGTCCATTTCATCGGAAATTGATGTTCCCTAGCAAGCAAGAAATTGTTCCTGTTGTAATGAACTTGCTGTTCCTGTAAAAGTGACTCATGCGATTTAGCGATCGCCCACGATATTTCCTGTTGACATTTACGTATTGAAATAGGAGCAACACATCCGCTTTGCTTACATGAAAGCAGTACTGTCTTCATGCTCCTAAGTTCACGGTGCTTTTCTCAATACTCCTCTAGTGGCTTCAGAAGCGTTACTGGTCAAGTGCTGAACCATCTGGAGGCTCTTATCCTGCAAGTAATCTCATTATGATTCGTGACTTGAGCACGACACTTCGTGCAATGTTAACCCAACCTGGGCTACCCTCAGAGCTATCAACCACACAAGTTGTATTCGATCGCCCTGTCGCGCAGTTCAATCCTTCACAATCAACTATCAATCTGTTTCTGTTTGATATTCGAGAGAATGTTGAACTTCGAGAGTATGAACCCACTGTGAGCCGGAGAAACGGTGAGGCCATTATTTACCGTCCCCCGATGCGAGTAGACTGTAGCTACTTGATTACGGCCTGGCCAGTGGGAGGATCTGAGGTGGCACTGCAGGAGCACTTACTGTTAAGTCAAGTCCTGCAGGTATTTTCCCGCTATCCCACGATTCCAAAACCCTTCTTGCAAGGCAGTTTGCAATCTGGGGCGGACGAATCGTTGCCGATACCTCTCAGTGTGACTGGTTCAGCAACCTCCCGGCAATCAACAGAATTCTGGACTTCTTTAGGAATTCCGGTACGAGCTTACCTGGTTGTGACAACTACGATCGCCCTGGATCTGAATGATGTTCAACCAGAGCCAGTCCCGCTTGTCACCAGCCATGCAATCGCTGTTGGCGGAATGACAGCAGGTTCTGCTCAAGAGCAGAGCTTCCAGATTGGTGGACAGATTCGTCTGGCCGACCAGAAACCCCTTGCAGCAGCCCAGGTCACGCTTCTGGAGCAAAATCAGACGACTCAATCGGATTCCGCAGGACTTTACCAGTTTGCCGCTATTCCTGCCGGAACCTATACCTTACAAGTTCAGTCGCCAGATGGAACATCCCAGCAGTTTCCTCTGACTGTTCCTGCTCTCAATGCGCGATCGTTTGATATGCAACTTAATTCGTAGCATTGAGAATTTTAGATTTTAGATTTTGGATTTCGGATTATCAAGCTGAAGTTCAAATCTAAATTAAGAGGATGAAAAAGCGATCGCTGCTTGCAGTCCTCAACCTTGTCCGTGACCAACTACTGATTTAGGAGAAAACTATGTCCCCATACCAATCACCAGGGGTTTATGTTGAGGAAGTCCCCCCAGCGGCACGACCCATTGCTGGGGTTGGCACCAGTACAGCCGCCTTCATTGGCGTTGTTCCCAATGGTGTTACCATGCCTGCCCAACCCGGTCAGTTTCAGAAAAACGCTGACAACAAATTAGAGCCGATCCTCTACCCTCTGTCCAAGGCAGGCGAGCCAGTTCTGCTCACCAGTTGGGAACAGTTCAAGAATGCGTTTGGTGACTTTCAGGCAAAACCATCCACATCAATTAATGATGCTGATTTTGCTGCTTACCACTGTTTACAGCACGCCATTTATGGATTTTTCAATAATGGTGGAACACACTGCTGGGTCATTCGAGTAGAAGCATTAGCAGATCAACAAGCAGCGAGTCAAGCAGGATCAAACCAGCAGCAATTAAACCAAACGGTAACAACGCTGGATAGCCTGAGTGATTTATTGAGTAAGTTAGCGGCGATTGATGAAATCTCTATCATTGCCGTTCCTGGAGCGACGAAGCGAGAGCAACATGAGGCAATATTAACGCATTGCTTTAATCTCAAAGATCGGGTTGCAATTCTGGATGGTATTCCCGATGCGGCGTTAACTCCATTGGCGATCGCGCCAGTCGGACGAAGTGAAGCAGGCAGTTACGGATCTGTCTATTTCCCGTGGATTCAAGTTTTTGATCCAGTGACCAAAGCAAATCTCACCGTTCCCCCATCCGGACATATTGCCGGAATTTATGCCCGCAGTGACAGTAATCGAGGAGTCTTCAAAGCTCCTGCTAACGAAGCCATTTTGGGAGCACTGGATGTCGATCGCCGCCTGAGCAAAGCTGACCAGGATGGACTCAACCCCGATGGAGTGAACGTGATTCGCGTCTTTAATGGCACAGTCAAAGTTTGGGGTGCGCGGACCCTGGCGGACGAGAATCATTCAGAATTCCGTTACGTCAGCACCCGTCGATTCTTCAACTTCCTGCGCGAATCCATCGATCAGGGAACTCAGTTCGTTGTGTTTGAACCCAATAGTCCCGCTCTCTGGCAGCGGATCACCCGCTCCTTGAATGACTTTTTACTGACTCAATGGCAAGCAGGGGCCTTATTCGGCGAAACCCCCAAACAAGCCTTCTTCGTCAAATGTGATGCCGAAACCAATCCACCCCATGTGCGGGAGTTGGGTCAGGTTGTCACCGAAATCGGCGTA
>JBBIQC010000395.1:0-2134 GCA_037442585.1 Oscillatoriales cyanobacterium bin_317 | reverse complement strand
GTCAAACCCGCAGAGTTCGTCATCTTCAGCATCCAGCAAACCACCGGCAATTAATCAGTATCACTCACAAAAACGGAGACTCTTAATCATGACAAGACTTGATCCTTACAAGAATTATCGCTTTCTGGTTGAAATTGATGGCATTGTTCAGGCTGGCTTCCAGGAGTGCAGTGGCCTCAGTTCGGAAGTACAGGTCGTAGAATATCGAGAAGGTGGCGACCCGATACACGTGCGAAAACTACCGGGTGTTGCCAAGTATTCGGATATTAGCCTCAAGTGGGGCATGACCGACTCCCATGAGTTATACGATTGGCACCTTACGGCTGTCAACGGCAAGTTACAACGCAAAAATGGCTCTGTCATTATTCTCGATGATGCAGGCCAGGAAAAAATTCGCTGGAACTTCTTCGGTGCCTGGGCGACTAAATATGCCGCTCCCGACCTGAATGCCAAGGGGAATGACATTGCGATCGAAACGTTGACGATTTGCTGTGAACGGATGCAGCGAGTATAAGCAGAAAGGAGAATGGCACCATGCTAAGAACAGAATATGAATTCAATTTGCCCAATGGATTCATTGATACAGAAGGCAACCTGCACAAAGATGGAGTGATGCGATTAGCCACCGCTGCGGATGAAATTGTTCCGCTGAAAGACCCGCGAGTACAGAACAATCCGGCTTACCTGCTGGTGTTGCTGCTTTCACGGGTGGTTACTCGGCTCGGTTCGATCGAGTTGATCAATCCCAAAGTAATCGAGGGGCTGTTTGCGGGCGACCTGGCCTATCTCCAGGAGTTCTATAACCGAATTAATGGCAATGGAACGCGATCGCTTCACGTCAACTGTCCCCACTGCCAGCAGGCATTTCAGGTTGAGATTGAGCAACCGGGGGAATTGTAGGCTACCCCCTCGGTCGCCTCTACGAAGAGGTAGCCTATCTTGCTTACCATTTTCACTGGTCACAGGAGTCACTGGTGGAAATGGAGCACCAAGAACGACGGCAATGGGTTGCAGAGGTCGCCCGGATTAACCAACGCGCCAATGAAGACAGTCAGCCATGACAGAATTGATGACAAAACTGATGCAACGGCAATTACCCTCAGCGGGCGTGGTAAATCTGCAGCAACGCCATTGCTATGACAATAGCATCCAGACTCAGACTGATCGGTTGCTGCAACGGCTGCAACTTCCTGAGCAGCAACTCAAGCGATATACAGGCGGTATCTTGCAGCCAGGAGCGATCGCCCAACGGTTTAATCTCCGGCGGGTTGAGCTAACCGAGTGGGGACAGGTTCCCAAATTAGAATCAGTGTCAGCCTCTGGTGCAGCAGCCTCTAATCAGGCGATCGCAGTCGCTAAACCGGTTCTGTTATCTCACTCAGAACCAGGGTTAGACTCTCATCTAGCTTCTGTTAAGGGGGCGATCGAGGCTAAACTTCCCTTGCAAGTGCCTCCCATCACTGGGGCAATCGCAGAGACTCAACATCCTTTGCAATCCCCTCCTGTAGAAGGGACAGAACCTTATCCCACGCTTAAACTCTCAGCGGCTCCGAAAGGAGCAACGCCGTTGCCAGAAGTGGGGCAGACCGTTGCCGTGTATCACCCCGCTGCTAACAGCACCCATGCAACTAACAACATCCATGCAACTAACAACATCCATGCAACTAACAACATCCATGCAACTCCTCAACCTTCATTGCCTGCCCAAGACGCAGAGTCAGTGCCTGCAGTTGCATTTCGAGTCCGTCGGGGGAAATCTCCGTCTCCCACGGCACCTTCCATCTCTAACCCTCCTCTGACGGCGATGCCTCCACTGGAATCGGCTCCTCTGGTACTGTCCCGTTCGGCTGCACCAGTTCCCGGTACATCGCCAGCCGCGCCATCCGAGATCGCCGATCGCACAACGATCTCCAGATCACGGCAATCCTCCCCAGAAATCAGCGATCGTACTTCCCTTCCAGTTGCCATCTCCCAGGGCCAGCACATCGCTTCTCCACTTCCCATGTCCGTAAAAGTCAATTCCGCCCAAGTACAAGCTATCCAGGAACTCGCCAATCCTGAAACCTCTCCCTTGGTTTCAGTCAAACCGCAACCCCGTTTATCGGCCAGCCCAACGAAAACTGAGTCAAGTCCT
>JBBIQC010000394.1:0-5171 GCA_037442585.1 Oscillatoriales cyanobacterium bin_317 | reverse complement strand
TGGTTTCAACCTCCACCTCTGTTTTATCTCTTCTAAAGTGATTTAAGAGGGTTAAGGAGACACCGCTATGCCAACTGATCCGTATAAGAATTTTCGATTTTTTGTGGAAATTAACTCCGTGATTAAAGCCGGATTTGCAGAGTGCAGCGGCTTTGGGTCGGAGTTAGAAGTGATTGAGTATCGCGAAGGGGGGGATGATGCCACGGTGCGAAAACTGCGGGGCAAGGTGAAGTATCCCGACATCACTCTGAAGTGGGGGATTACAGATTCCCTCGACTTATACAACTGGCACCTTTCAGCCGTCAAAGGAGAAATCAAAAAACAAGATGGAGCCATTCTGTTATTAGATGAACGCACCCGAGATGTGAAAGTACGTTGGAACTTTTTCAATGCCTGGGCAAGTAAATATACTGGCCCCAGCTTTAATGCCAAGGGGAATGACGTGGCGATCGACACGTTTGTCTTGGCGTGCGAACGGATGGAACGGGTAAAGGTTTAGTAGGTTGATCATCATGATGACTTCAATGTTGCCAACGGGATTGCAAACAGAATATGAATTCACGTTGCCAATGGGCTATGTGGACGAGGATGGCAATTTGCATCGTCAGGGAGTCATGCGGTTAGCGACAGCAGCGGATGAAATTCTGCCGCTGAAAGACCCGCGTGTCCAGAGCAATCCAGCGTACCTGATTGTGATCCTGTTATCCCGCGTGATCACCCGCTTGGGGAGCATTCACTCAATCAATCCGGGTGTGATTGAAGGGTTGTTTGCGGCAGATTTGACCTACCTTCAGGACTTCTACAACCACATCAATCTCAATGGTAATCGAGTGGTGCAGGTGAACTGTCCACATTGCCAAAAAGGCTTTGAAGTGGAGTTTGAACGATCGGGGGAATCTTAGGCTACCCCCTCGATCGACTCTATGAGGAGGTAGCCTACGTTGCTTATCACCTGCACTGGTCGTTTGAGTTACTGGTGGCTCTGGATCATCGGGAGCGCTGCCGCTGGGTGCAGGAGGTGGCCCAAATTAATCAGCGACTGAATCAGCAACCTGAACGGAGCCTTGAGGAGTGGTGAGGAGGAAAATCGGGAGATGAGGATTTGATCATGACCGATGATGCAACGCAAAATTCAGGCAATTCTCAAGTCTCCTGGTTGGCGCAGAAACTGCAACGGCGAGGGGTGGAGGTGGGGGTGATCAATACTCGCCAGTTACCCACGCAGCAGACCTATGCCACGATTCACCGCATGGTTGAACGGGAGCATTTATCCAGCCAGATCGAATCCCGCTACCGCGCCGTAGGTGTTGTGTCGCCTCTGGAATTACCAGGACGATCGCGGGTGGAAACTCTGGATCAGGCGGCTCCGGCCCTGGTTACGCCGATGCGATCACCCATGCTGCAACGGGCTGATTTGCCAGATCTAGACCGTGTGCCTCACCGGACATCAGCCTCTATGGCCATGAACGCGCCTCCGCTCACGCCGACCTTGCGGGTGAGCCACAAGCTGGCATCGGAGGCGATCGTGACTCCAATGATCAGTGAGGAGAGCAGCGCACCCAGTCCCGTTGTCGTACCAGGAAGTGTAGCTGAATCTGCACTACCATCCATCCCGGAGCCTACTGCAGTTGTCGGGCGAGTGCGAGTTCAGCGTCCCAGTTCGGCAATGCTGATGCGGCGGGAAGAGGCCGCAACTGCGTCACTGGTTATGGCAGAGCCACACGAAGAAGCAACGACGGAGCGATCGCGGTTCAATCCGATCGCCTCCCCGGTGCCTACTGAAACTGGCTCGATGATCAGTGAACCCCATCGTCCTCTCAACTCTCCGGAGTCAGCCATAGAGCTTACACCGACTGCGCCTCCATCGCCTCCTGTGACTGGTTCTCAAGGGGGAACTTCGCTACCCCTGGTGATTTCCCGATCGCCCCTGTCACGGTCAACGGAGGCAAGCGAATCCACTCCAAAGGGGGCGGAATCCCGCTCTGTTGATGGAGCGGAGGGCACCCCACGAGTTCAGGCCAAGTTGGGGGACGGGGCACGATCGCGGCCAGAACCCGTGATCCCAGAGATGATCGCCCAACCGCTGGTGATTGCTAGATTCGCTTCCCCTGCATCCACCCCGGAAACGGCCAGGTTACAAGTGGAGGAATCAACAGTGGATACAGGTTCAACCATAACAGCCTCAACGCTGCAGCGATCGTCACAATCACCAGAGAGACCATTAGCGAGGAACCTGACAACGGCAACGCTCTTCCCAACAACAACGGTTATGATCCAGCCCCTGACCCAATCCTCTTCTGAACCCAGGGTAACGTCTGGGTTGAGGCGGCATCCCACTCCGGAGCCACTGGCCCGATCGCCGCTGCCGCTGCATACCCAGGGATCACCCAACACGATCGTGCGTCAGCCGGAAGCATCAGGAACCGTTGAGTCTGTGCCCACACCTGCCACACTCCCACCTCCGCCTCCCGCAGAAAAATCCACTGAGCCAGAAGCTGATGTGAAACAGATTGCTGAACAAGTCAGCCGTATTTTGATGCGGCAACTGACAGTTGAACGAGAACGACGAGGGATGCAGCGATGGTAGAACGCTTGAAAATCACACCGTTAGTCTACAAAGGCAATCAGGTCGCCAATCGCTTGCCTGATATTACCGTGATGTTTAATCCAGAGTCCTACACGATCGCCAAAAGCGTCACCTGGAGTCCGCCTCCCAGTTCTGGCGGTGGCAGTGGGAAGACCGATCGCAAGGTCAATGCTCCAACCCTGACCTTTGGCGGTGGCGGTAGTCGGCAGTTAACGCTGGAACTCTTCTTTGATATCACAGACGCAAACCAGCGAGCCGGTGCTACCCCCGATGTTCGTAATGAAACCAATCAGATCGTCGCCCTAACGCGCATGGTACGGGGTGACCAGGGTCATGAAGAGCCACCCTACGTGTGTGAGGTGGCGTGGGGTCAGGCTCCCAATGGTTCCGATTTTCCCTTCAAAGGCGTGATCACCAATCTGACACAAAAATTCACGCTGTTTGCTCCCGATGGCAGGCCGCTGCGGGCCAACTTGAATGTCACATTTTTGGAGTTTCTGCCGCCGGAAGAGGATCAGCGCAAAACCGATCCCGAACTCACCAGCCACATTGTCCGTCGAGGAGATACATTAAGCCGGATTGCAGCGGATGTTTATAGTGATCCGACTCGCTGGCGCATCATTGCTTCGGCCAATCGCCTGTCCGATCCCCGCCATCTGGATGGCTTGATTGGCAAACGTCTGACCATTCCGAAGCTACCGTGACCCCCGGTTGGTTTTGGATTTTGAATCTTGGATTGCGAGAGATGCTATGCCCGTTGCCAAACCTGGAAGCCCACTAAAGCCTGACTTTGACATTTTGATTAATGGGTCGCCGTTGCCTGCCCAGGCAGAACCCTATGTTGCAGCAGTGACGATCGATAGTGATACGCAATTGCCCAGTATGTTCACGATCGACCTCACGGGAGCGGAGACGCAAAAGGAAGAAATTCCCTGGATTGACGATCAAAATTTGTTTGCGATCGGTAATGTTGTAGAAATCAAATTGGGATATGCAGGCGATGTGGCATCGTTAATTGTGGGGGAAATTACTAGCTTAGAACCGGAATTTGCCTTTAACCGCAAACCGAGTTTCACCGTGCGGGGCTACGATCGCCGTCACCGCCTGCAACGAGGACAGAAAAATCGCACGTTTGTCCAGCGAAAGGATAGTGAGATTGCGGCCCAGATTGCCAGTGAAGCAGGCTTGGCGGCCCAGACGACTGATAGCCAGGTGGTGTACGACTACGTGATCCAGGCAGACCAAACGGATATGGAATTTCTGCAAGAACGGGCATTTCAGATTCGCTACGAAGTGGTTGTGCAAGACAAAACCCTGATTTTCCGTCCCGTTGCCAATGCCGAAAGTGCCATCCTTACTCTTACTCTGGATACCGATTTACTGGAGTTTTACCCCCGACTATCCGTGGCGGAGCAGGTCAGTGAAGTGATGGTTCGGGGTTGGAACGCCAAGGATAAAACCGAAATTATCGGACGGGCACGCAAAGGGGATGTGACGACGAGCATGGGAGGACAAACTACGGGAGCCGCGATCGTCGAAAGCAAATTTGGTGCCACCGTGGGATTAATCAGCCATCATCCCGTCATGAGTCAGGCCGAAGCCGATCAACTGGCGAAAGCTAGACTCAACCGCAGTAGCCTGGAATTAATCACAGGTGAGGGCATCTGCTGGGGCCGCACCGATCTGGTTCCTGGCAAAGTGATCAAAATTGACGGGATTGGCAAGCGCTTCAGTGGGCAATATTACGTCACCACTGCTATTCATCGCTACACCGCCTCAGAGGGTTATCAAACTCGATTCATGGTACGGAGGAATGCTGCATGAGACTCCTGGATTTTCTAAATGACTCCGCCGCTTCCAGTCCCCATCGGCTGTATGGCGTGGTTGTGGGACGGGTCACGAATAACCAAGACCCAGATAAACTGGGGCGGGTCAAGGTGAAATTTCCCTGGCTCAGTGACACCGATGAGAGTTTTTGGGCACGCCTCGCTACTCCAATGGCAGGTAACCAGCGCGGCATCTACTTTTTGCCAGAAGTTGATGATGAAGTGTTAGTTGCCTTTGAGCAAGGTGATCTTCGGTTTCCCTACGTTCTAGGAGCCTTGTGGGGCGGCAAAGATACCCCTCCGATCGACAACAGTGATGGCAAAAACAATGTGCGCTTAATTCAATCCCGCAGTGGACATACCATTCGTTTGAATGATGAAGCGGGCAAGGAAACGATCGAGATTATTGATAAAAATGCCAAAAATAAAATTATGATTGACACGGCAAAAAATACGATTTCCATCACCACCGATCAAGATATCACGCTATCTGCACCTCAAGGGAAAATCACTTTAGATGCTCAAGAGTTAGAACTCAAATCTTCAGCTAACACCAAAATTACTGCCAATGCCGGAGTTGATGTTAAAGCCAACAGCACGATGAATTTAAAGGGAGCAACGATTAATTTGAATTAAGGGTTAGAAACAACAATTATCAGATTCAACCGCTCCCTTCCCAATCTCTGATCCCCACCCCCCGCCCCCTCTACCCTCATTCTCATTTCCCTATGTCTCAACCTGCAGCAAAACAAGGCGAT
>JBBIQC010000393.1:0-5179 GCA_037442585.1 Oscillatoriales cyanobacterium bin_317 | reverse complement strand
ATTGTCCTGGATGACTTTGGCAACAGGAGCCAGACAATTGGTGGTGCAACTGGCATTAGACAGAATCACATCCTTGGCAGGATCGTATTCTTCCTCGTTCACGCCCATCACAAAGGTGCGAATTTTGTCGGGATCTTTTGAAGGAGCAGAAATGATCACCCGTTTGGCTCCTCCCTTGATGTGGTTCTCCGCCCCGGCATAGTCCGTAAACCGTCCCGTGGATTCCACCACATAATCGGCTCCCAGCGTGTCCCAGGGTAACTGGCTGGGATCTTTTTCCGCCAGACAGGGAATCGGTTTGCCATTGATGACAATGCTATTGTCCTGAACTTCAACTGTACCTTTGAAGGGGCCGTGGGTAGAGTCGTATTTGAACAGGTAGGCCAGGTTATCCGCTGGCACCAGATCATTAATTCCGACAATTTCCACATCGGGATAAGCCATCGCGATGCGAACCACCAGTCGTCCAATGCGACCAAAGCCATTAATGCCAACTTTAACAGTCATTGTTGAACTCCTTTGTTGAGAGAGTGGGGGAGAAGGTAGGGGAGGGTAGGAAGGTGGGGCGGATAGGGAGGGTTAGCGGATCCCGTCCCTACCTCCCTCATCTCCCCCACTCCCCCATCTGCCGATATTATGTAATCACCGTCGGCTTATCCATGCCCGTGTAATGGCGGATTTGGGCCAGGTCTTCGGCGATCGCAAGCAGCTCACCGAGAGCCTGTTGGGTATCTTGATGTTGCTTTTGCGGGTCGGGTTCAAAACTCTCGAAGTAGACACGTAAGGTTGCGCCCTGGGTTCCTGTACCGGAGAGCCGCAGGACAATCCGGGAACCATCGGTAAAGCCAATGCGGATTCCCTGATTGCGGCTGATGCTGCCATCGATCGGATCTTCATAGGCAAAGTCATCGCTGTACTCCACCTGATAGGAACCATAGGATTGGCCTTTCAGGGTAGGCAGTAGGGATTGTAGCCGATCAACCAGTTCCTGGGCACGATCGCTGGCCACACCTTCGTAGTCATGGCGGGAGTAATAGTTGCGTCCGTAGGTTTGCCAGTGCTCCTGCACAATCTCCTGCACGGACTGTTGCCGCACCGCCAGAATATTCAGCCAGAAGAGGACCGCCCACAGGCCATCTTTCTCCCGAACATGGTTGGAACCTGTGCCAAAGCTTTCCTCCCCGCAGAGGGTGGCCTTGCCTGCATCCAGCAAATTGCCAAAGAACTTCCAGCCTGTAGGGGTTTCATAGCAGGCCACACCCAATTTTTCGGCCACTCGATCGGCGGCCTGACTGGTGGGCATAGAGCGGGCAATGCCAGCGATCCCGTCTTTGTAACCGGGAACTAAGGTGGCATTGGCGGCCAGAATGGCAAGGCTATCGCTGGGCGTGACAAAGAAGTGGCGACCCAGGATCATATTGCGATCGCCGTCTCCATCAGAGGCTGCGCCAAAATCGGGAGCATTGCTGCCAAACAGGATTTCCACCAGATCATGGGCATATACCAGATTGGGATCGGGGTGGCCACCGCCAAAATCTTCCAGCGGCGTACCATTCATCACGGTTCCGGCAGGAGCACCCAGCCGTTGTTCAAACAGGGCGTGGACATAGGGGCCAGTCACGGCATGCATCGAATCCACGCACATCCGGAATTTGCCGGAGGTAAGCAGTTCTCGGATGCGATCGAAGTCAAACAAGGATTCCATCAGTGCCTGATAATCGGTCACGGAATCGATCACTTCCACGGTCATGTCGCCCAACTTGGACTCGCCCAGGGTGTCAATATCCACATCTGGAGCATCCAGAATTTTGTACTGATCAATCTCCTTACTGCGAGCAAAGATCGCTTCCGTAACTTTTTCGGGAGCGGGACCACCGTTCGCCGTATTAAATTTGACTCCAAAGTCACCTTCTGGGCCACCGGGATTATGGCTGGCCGACAGGATGATCCCGCCATCGGTCTGGTATTTGCGAATCACACAGGAAGTGGCCGGAGTCGAGAGGATGCCGTGCTGTCCCACCTTCACACGGGCAATTCCGTTGGCCGCAGCCATTTTCAGAATGATCTGAATCGCGGGACGGTTGTAATAGCGGCCATCTCCTCCCAGCACCAGAGTTTTTCCAGCAGCAGGACTGAGGGTGTCGTAAATGGACTGGACAAAGTTTTCCAGGTAATGGGGTTTTTGAAAGGCCGGGACGGATTTTCGCAGGCCAGAAGTACCGGGCTTCTGGTCAGGGAAGGGGGTTGTGGAAACGGTACGAATCGTCATGCAGATTAACTCTAACTTTTTTGCTTTTGGTAGCCGTTATTAGTTTAAGCAGTTAAGGAAACAGCCAGACTGGAAGGTTTGGCACGATCGCCCTGCAGCCCAACTCCCCGCTGGTTGGCTTCCAGGTGCCGCAGAATTTTGTACAGTGTTTCGATCTGATCCGTTGCGCCGGCTTTTGCGGCCAGATCGGTCAGACTCAAGGGTTGTCCCGCCTTTTGTAAGGTGTCCACCACTCGATTTTGCAGTTCCAGGACAGCAGTCGCGGCCTTCTTCCCAGCTTCAACTCCCGGTTGATGATAGGCATTGATATTAATTAGCGAGGCATATAGCCCAACGGCCCGTTCATAGAGGGCAATCAGCGCACCCACAGGACGGGGAGTGGCTCCGGGAATCGTGATCGTGATCGAGTCCCGGTGATTTTCGTAAAGTGCCTGCCGGGTGCCCTGCAATAGACCCGACAGGTAATCCCCAGAGGTGACTCCTGGTTCTACGGCGATCGATGGACCTTCCCGATCCTGCAAAACCTCAATAAAGGTGACGAAGAAGTTGGGTACGCCTTCCCGTAGTTGTTGAACGTAAGCGTGCTGGTCAGTGGAGCCTTTGTTGCCGTAGACCGCGATCCCCTGATTGACGACCTTGCCATCCAGGTCAGTTTCCTTGCCCAAAGACTCCATTACCAGTTGTTGCAGGTAACGGCTAAACAGCAGCAAACTGTCCTTATACGGCAGGATCACCATATCCTTTTCGCCCTTGCCATTTCCGGCATAGTACCAGGCAAGAGCCAGGAGTGCTGCCGGGTTGTGCTTTAGATCAGGAACGCGGGTTGCCTGATCCATTGCCTTTGCCCCCTCCAGCATCCCACGAATATCAATTCCCTGCAGTGCGGCAGCTAACAGTCCCACGGCAGACAGTTCTGAAGTACGACCGCCTACCCAATCAAACATCGGAAATACGTCCAGCCAGCCTTCAGACTGACTCACCTGATCCATCTTGCTGCCTTTCATGGTGATGGCCACCGCGTGTCTGGCAAAGTCCAATCCCTGCTGCTCGTAGGCGTGTTTCACTTCCAACATGCCGTTACGAGTTTCCGGAGTGCCACCGGATTTACTGATCACGATCGCCAATGTGCTTTTCAGGCGATCGCCCAACTGCGCCAAAATGCGATCGATACCCGCCGGATCCGTATTGTCAATAAAGTGAATCTGCAGGGGCGGATGAATGGGAGCCAACGCTTCCGCCACAAATTCCGGCCCCAACGCGGAGCCGCCGATGCCAATGGACAGAATATCGGTAAATTTGGGGGCACCGGGAGGAGCGATAGCGCCGCTATGCACCTGCTGGACAAAGGTTTCGATCTGCTTCAGGCTATCAGTGATTTCCTGCTTGGCCTGGGCCGGAGCCAGATCCGGATCTCGTAACCAGTAGTGACCCACCATGCGACCCTCATCGGGATTCGCGATCGCGCCTGCTTCCAGCGCCTGCATATCCCGAAACGCCTTATCAAACTTGGGCTTTAACTGTTCCACCAGGGAATCCTCAAACCTCATCCGGCTAATATCCAGATACAACCCCAATCCCTCGTGGTAGTAGAGCCAGTCTTCGTATCGCTTCCAGAGTGCTTGTGTATCCATACGTTATCCGTGGGTGCAACCGTTCTTACGGTACAAGGTTATCTGCCAAGGGTAATGAAACCACACAATAATTTCACCTACCTACATTTGTGCTGCACACAAAGCCGCTCCCAGCAGGCCCACTTGCATATTTAAGATGATATGGACGGGAATTTTTTCGACGGCGGCGGTGACTCGGCCTTTGGAGAGAAAGGCATCCATAAAGAGATCTCGCTGCATCAGGGGCAGGTTTTTGGCGGCTACGCCTCCGGCGATGTAAAGACCCCCGTAAGGCAGGAATTTGAGAGCCATGTTGCCGGCTTCGGCTCCGTAGGCACTGATAAAGATATCCATGGTTTCTTCGCAGAGGTAATCCGTGCGCTCGGTGGCGTGTTTGGAGATGACAGCGGCCAGATTGACGGTTTTCTGTTCCTTACCCATCTCGGACTGCCAGGTTTTGTAAACCTCGGCTACCTCCGGGGATTCGGCCACGCCGCGATCGCGCAAGAACTGGTAGATCCCCACGATCCCCGTCCCGGATACCACCCGTTCTACGGAAATACGGTCCACATTCAGGCGTTCTTTCAAGTAGTGCAGTAGTTCATATTCCAGTTCAGAGCGAGGGGCAAAATCGACGTGGCCTCCTTCGGTGGCAAATACCCGGAAGCCGTCTTTATAAGGGATCGCGTAGCCCTGACCCAATCCGGTTCCAGCGCCTAGAATGGCGATCGGGCCTTGGGGATCGGGTTCTCCCGCCTGCAGGGTATGAATTTCGTCCGGCGACAGGATTATGACGCCATAGCCGATCGCCTCAAAATCATTGATCAGTTTGATCTGAGGAATCTTGAGTTGCCCCTGTAGATCATTCGCATCCAATTGCCAGCCCAGATTGGTCAGCCGGGAAACGTTATCAATCACGGCTCCTGCAATGCCAAAACAGGCTCGCTCTGGATAGCTCTTAATTCCCAGTCCAGCTGCCTCCTTCATAAAGTGTTGCACCATGGGCACCAGATGGGGGAAATCTCGGCTGGGGTAGGTGTGTTCGTGGAGGGTGGTTAAGCTGGGCAGGAGAGACGCTGTCGGTTCACTCTGCACTAATCGTAGAATCGTTTTTGTTCCACCAATGTCACCTGCAAGCAAAATTGTCATAACTCACTCCATCTTGTCGATCACTTTCTAGATTCTCTCGATCCCTGGTTCCTTCCGAGCCAAATTCAACGGTTTAGCGGCTTTGCCTAAGTCCTTGACACCTAATAGCTAAAACCGTCTGGAGGGGGTTCGGGGGACGCAGCCGTCCCCT
>JBBIQC010000392.1:0-5184 GCA_037442585.1 Oscillatoriales cyanobacterium bin_317 | reverse complement strand
TCGCTTTCCAATCAGAGAAACTCCGGTTCGAGACTGGGACAAAGTTTAACTCAGACCCTACTCAAACCCAGGATGCTTGTCTCAGGAGAACAGCGGTTCTGGACTTGAACAGAAGTTGATTAAACCAGCACTCTAAAGTTGCTAACTAAAGTTACTGCATACTTTAGTTGATCCTAAATCATCTCATTGTTAACGTCTAAAGTTCTCAGAGAGATTTCAAATAACGCAGTTCTGAGGGAGTCAAATCGCGCCATTCTCCTGGTTGTAGCCCCGTAAGACTGAGATTACCGATTTGGCTACGTACTAACCGCAAGGTCGGAAATCCAACGGCTGCCGTCATCCTGCGAACCTGACGATTCCGTCCTTCGGTGAGGGTAATGGCTAACCAGGCGGTAGGAACCGCCTTGCGGAATCGGATGGGAGGATCACGAGGCGGTAAATCTGGTGCCTGCATTAGCAGAACCACTTGAGCAGGACGGGTCTTATACCCTTGAATGACCACTCCCTGCTGTAACTGGCGGATCGCCGCTGCATCGGGAATGCGTTCTACCTGTACCCAATAGGTTCGGGGGTGACGAAATTTGGGGTCACTGAGGCGATGTTGCAGTTGACCGTGATTGGTCAGTAGCAGCAACCCTTCACTGTCCTGATCCAACCGACCCACCGGATAAACTTCTGGAATGGGAATGTAATCTTTCAAGGTTTGCCGTTGAGCGGCGGTTGGGCTATCGTCTGTAAATTGGCAGAGAACGTTATAGGGTTTGTAAAACAACAGGTAGCGGTAAGGTGAGGAATCAGAGACGTTCATTAATTAATTCTGACCTGGAACCGCACAAATCCAATATTGTTGGTCGGCGTATTGGTCACATTGCCCAAGTTAAAAATAACGGCTCCGTTCGGATTGCTTTGATCTGGACAGGAGTTGTTGGCAGGCAAGGGAGCGAGGGGCGTGAATACAGTACCACCTGGCCTGGGAGCCTCATTCCCGATCTGAATCTGATTCGTATTTGGAACTAATGTCGTTCCAGGGGGAATCGGGTCGCAGATGTTGGTGTCGATCGCCGGACTCTGACCATTGGAGAGGAAGTAGACAGTATAGGTCACCAGATCTCCACTCTGCAGGGGCGTGCTGGGACTGACATCAATCAGACCGACAGGCGGAAACTGTGTCCAGGCTGGGTCATCATCGTTCGTATTATTGGGATCATTGATAAATGCACCAAAATTAACACCTGCTAGGGAACCACCATTGCGAGTAACCCCGGTAATTCGCTTGACCAAGACAAATTGTGGATTGCCGCCCCCTTCTACCCCAGGTAATCTCACTCGTGCCCTGGCCGGGGGAGGAGTGAGAGGCGTGTTACCCTGGCTGGTGCCGCTCGCTGTGACCTGATTCTCAAATGGCCCCTGTCCGTTAGAGCCTGTACCGGGTGTGATAATGACATTAAAACTGACTGTAGCGGTCGTCGCAGGTGACAGCGTATTCCCAGGGGCAAGCAGGTTAATATCGCTGGTGCCGTTAAATGCTGGGTTGACCGTCAGGGTAGGGCTTTGAACATTCGTGACTGATCGCAGGGTGGCTCCAGTAAAGACGACATTCAAATCTTCAGTCAGTTGTAGATTACTGACGATGAACGCTGGCCCAAAATCCAGAGTGGCACTATTGGCGGGGGCGCTGTTGGTGACGCTAACGGTGTAAGGAATAGTGAATGTCCCATCGGAATTTTGCTGGGGGGTTCCCGCAACCTTAGTCACACTCAGGGTGGGAATACACTCCCGGAACGCGATCGCCGTCATCCCGAAGTCATCCCCAATAATGTTGTTGGCCTGATCAAAGATTCGGAGCTGCAGGGATGTTTGTCCTGGTAAGGTACGGAACAAGGCCGCAACTCGGTTCGTTGGCCCAAGCCACGTCTGCCGCTCAGCAATTTGTAATCCCGGCGTAGCAGTTGGCGGCTGAAAGTCTGCGGCAGTTCCTCCTACAGGGCCAACCTGTTCGAGGATGATAGGATCCACACCGGGAGCACCAGGCGCGAGCAGATTAAAGAAATAGGCGGTGAAGTTGTAGACAGCGTTTGGAGATACCCCTGCAATCGCCTGCTCCCAAATAATTGGGTCAGGAAACGCTGCACCCTCCGTTCGAGGATTAGCCACTGTCGCATTTGGGTTGGAATACAGATAGGTGTCAGAGGAAAAGGTAGACCATTAACGATACCGCCCAGGTAGTTGACTGGCCCTCGCTGAATTGACAGACCCCCTCGCGGAGTGGGAGGCGGCGGATCATCATCAGGATACAGAAAGTCACCTCGATAAGGCAGTGTGCTGCCAAACTGGGCTGCATTGTTATTGAGGGTAAGAGTTCCCGTTATGCCAGGGACGGTGGCGAAATTTCCATTCCGAACAAAGTTAACTGGGCCATCGCGGGTTCCTGTAGGGCAACCCTGGTTATTGGTGTTAATAAAAACTTGAGCTTCAGCAGGTAGCTGAGGCCAGATTAACGGGGTGCCTACCAGGAGGCCGGAAATGCCGAAAGCTACACAAGTTTTTAGAGAACGGTTCATCGTATCTCCTCACAGAGCAGGCAACCACACAAAGAAAAATCAGACTCAGAGGGGGTTTATCGTTCGATCTGCAGATCTTCTTCCTGAACAATGACTTCAATGTTGCGGGCATCTTTGTAAATAATTTCAACCCGTCGATCGCGAGCGTAATCCAGCTTGGTTTGTCCTGGAGAGATGGGCCTGCGTTCACCAAACGATCGAATGGTCATCCGTTCATTGGCAATCCCTTTTCGCAGTAGATAGTTGCGGACATTGCGTGCCCGCCTTGCACCCAAATCTAAGTTGTAGGCATCACTGGCACGCGAATCCGTGTGACCCTGAATTTCAATAATGATGGTGGGATTTTCCTGCAACACCTGCGCCACCCGATCCAGCACCCGCGCACTGGCCGGACTGACGAAATCCTTATCTAACGCAAAGTGGACATTCTTAGGCACCGTGAGAATGATGGGTGCAGGCGGTGTAACAGGTTCAGGCGGAGGGGGCGCGGCGGTCACGCACCGGGGAACGGAAGAGGGTGGCTGAGCAGCAGGGGAAGTGGATTCTGTAGCATTTAGCGGTTGAATCACGGCACTGGGGGCAGGTTCTGAAGTGCCATAAAGGGGATTGGTGGCGATCGCGCTGATCCGTTCCCCTGGTTTCAAATCGCTGAGGGTTGCTGTAAAGTCGCCCTTTTCATCCACATCCACGGTGGTGATCGGTTGGGTTAAATTGCCGTAGCCATCCTGATTGCCCGTCACCCGATACAGTTCCACTTTGGAACCTGGATCGGCTTTGCCATAGATTTGTACTGGCGCGACCTGGGTTGGATCAGTCGGTGAGGCACTGAGAGCCACAAAATCTTGAGTCACAAACTGGGGAGCGTTAATGGCGGCATTCCCTGTTTCTAAACGTCGGAAAAAGTCGTTTCGGGGAGGATTCGGGCCATCTCCTATTTGATAGTCAAACACGGTCGCATCATTTTGGGCCACGAAAGCCAGTTGAGTCACCAAATCGATGCTTAAACCCTCTAGGCCAACAAATCGATTAGCCTCAATCCGATTGCGTTGACTTTGGGGATAGGCTCCCACAACAACACCAGGCCCAGTTTGATAGCTGATCTGGTTGCCCGTCACCTGATGGTTATTGCCCATCAGATAAACTGCTGCCCTGCGGAGTCGTCTGCCGTTATAAGTGATCTGGTTATCCCGAATTTGTACGGCTCCTGACGGCTTAAACAGGTAAACACCGCTACCGTCATTGGCACAGATTACATTTCCCGTGATCTGGCTGTCGTTCACCTGGCCTTCTAACCGAATGGCATCCGGCATTCCAGCCACCCCGTTCCCAATAATCACGTTCTCAGTGACTTCCATCTTTGAGGCATCGACAGAAGTGATAATTGCACTGCCTTCATGGTCGGCAATCCAGTTGCGACGAATCACCGTCCCCTCGCCGTTAAACACAGATACGCCAAAGGCAGAGCGATCGCCACTTTGAATCCGAGCTGCCCCATCCGGGGAAGGGGGAATGCCCAACCAGTTATTTTCAATGACCGTTCTCCGAGCGGGGAAGTCGTCCGAGTAAAAGGGAGAAAAATTTGCCGGAGTGGGTTGTTTCCGAATGTCGGGCGGGGGAAACCGATGAGCAATAAAGATATCGGCAGGAGGAGTAGAAGCCGTATCCCGGTGATTTGAGGTGAACCCATAGAGGCTCAAACCACGAATCGTAATATTGTTCGCTTCAACGCTTAGTCCCCGGAAGACTTCTTTACCCTCGGCTGGAGTAATCGCCACAATGGGCACTGCCATTGGCAGCTCATTAATAATTGAGCGAGTTTCATACCCAGGCTGAGTGGTTCCATCGATCGCCATACCATCTACAGTCAGCGGTGGCAGGGTCTCATTGAGCCGAATGGTGGTCTGATCGGCAGGCAGGTTAAATTCAATGGCAAACCGACTCGCCGGACTGACTTGCTTTTTCTCCTCCTCTGTCAGCTTGTCAGGAGATAGGAGACCAGTGGCCAATGCGATCGCTTCCCGCAAAGTTATTTGACTGTCTGGCTGAATGGTGTCCTGATTGCTGTTGACGATTACCCGAAAGGGCTGAACCGATGCAGTTGGGGGAGTTTGAGCCAGGGCCGCAGGGCCAGTCGTCATAAGCAGCAGGGAGGTGCTGAGTAGGAATGGATGCTTCTTCATTTCGTGGGATCCCCTGATTCTGGCGGTGTGGCCGAGGGTTGTTCAGATAGTTGGGCAGGCAAAACGGGTGAGGAGGCGGTGGGAGTGGCCGTGGGCTGCGTCGTGGTAGACTGACTTGCCACAGGTTTAACCACTGATTCTTGTTGCTGGGGAGGAGCCACCTTGTAGTCGGGTAAGCGCACTCCAAAGCCACCCAGCAACTGATCCAGCTTCAGCGACAGGTTGACATATACCCCATCTTTCGTGCGGTTAAAGTCGCGATCGTTGGCGTTACCAAAGTTGTAGCCCAGCGCAAAACGCAGACTGGGAGTAATGTAGTACCCCAACTCCGCGGCTAACCCCACCTCGTTGTAATCCACCAGCGTTTGCCCAATCCAGCGCACTTCTGCAGCCACATCCCAGCGGTAGCCAAAGCGATAGGCGGCTCGCAGTTGGCCCAGGGT
>JBBIQC010000391.1:4719-5185 GCA_037442585.1 Oscillatoriales cyanobacterium bin_317 | reverse complement strand
AAGGGCCAAACAATGTCAGCCTGCTGGAGGATATGTATACCACCGCCTTCCTGCTGGGGGACTCGCCCTACGATCTGGTGACGATGGATGTCATCTGGACACCCAAGTTTGCGGCAGCAGGCTGGTTAGTGGATCTAACGGAGCAATTTTCGCCCCAGGACTTAGCGGCCTTCTCCCCAGCCGATTTGAACGGCGGACGTTACCAGGGGCGGCTGTACCGGATTCCCGTGCGATCAGATGTCGGGATGCTCTACTACCGGAAGGATTTGCTGGAACAGGCTGGATTGGCCCCACCGAAGACCTTTGAAGACATTGCTACCCTGTCTAAAGTATTGCAGGACAGGCAAGCGGTGCGCTGGGGGTATCTCTGGCAGGGCAAACAGTATGAAGGACTATCGGCGATGTTTGTCGAGGTGCTGAAAGGATTTGGCGGATTTTGGGTGAACCCAGAGACTTTGGAAGTGGG
>JBBIQC010000391.1:0-4709 GCA_037442585.1 Oscillatoriales cyanobacterium bin_317 | reverse complement strand
ATCCGCGCCGTCCAGTTTTTGCAGGACACGATCAACCAGGGCATTTCCCCTCCCGGTGTGACAACCTATGTGGAGGAAGATACCCGTCGGCTGTTTCAAAATGGTCAGGCGGCTTTTCTGCGGAATTGGCCCTATGCCTGGCCCTTGCTGAATGAAGAGACTTCTCCAGTGAAAGGAAAAGTGGCGATCATGCCGATGGTTCCCGCTGCCGGACAACAGGGAGGCTCCTGTTTGGGAGGGTGGGGCTTGGGCATTGCCAAAACCTCCAAACATCCGAAAGAAGCGTTAGAGGCGATTCGGTTTTTAACCAGCGAACCCTCTCAGCAAAAATTTGTCATGGAGGCGGGATATGTACCCAGCCGCCAGAACTTATTTAATGAGCCTCAAATCACTGCCAAATACAGCTACTATCCAGAACTGTTCAAGGTTGTGCAGAATGCTGTTCTGCGCCCCCCGATCGCCCAGTACGCCCAAACCTCCGATATTTTGCAGCGCTATCTGAGTGCCGCCCTGACCCACCAAAAACCGCCTGAACAGGCCATGAAAGCGGCAGCGGAAGAAACAAGGCGACTCCTGGCAGCGGGAAAGAAAAGTCAGAAGTAGAATTACCCTTCCGGCAAATCCGGGTGCTAAGATATCGAAACTTCAGCGTCATCCTGCGGTGGTCAATCGATCCGTTAGGGTGTATACTGAAGCGTCGAATCGAGGATGAAAACGGTAGGAGGGTTCTATTCCTGAGCCACTAACCTTGACAGTCAGCTTAAGAGGCACGCGAGAAGTCAAGGATGATTATCAACTATTCCGCCTCACAGGTCTTTTGGATGCCTTCTCTGAGCCGACCTTTCGGAAGGTGATGACGAAGTGCGTTGAGGAAGGGCCAAAATACCTGATCTTGGATCTGTCCAAGATTGACTTTGTCGATAGTTCTGGATTGGGTGCCCTGGTACAACTGGCCAAAAAAGCTCAATCGGTCGATGGCTCCATTCAAATCGTGACCAACCCACGGGTGACGCAAACGGTAAAACTGGTGCGCCTGGAACAGTTTCTGGCATTGCAGCCCTCAGTTGAGGTGGCGATCGAGAATGTCAAAAAAGCAGGAGGCTGACGATCGCTGATTGAACGACAGGGAATAGCTACTTTCCCAGCCGCGTTTCAGAAAGAGCGGCTTTTTATATGCATGGGGATTGCTTGTCTCTTGATTAAGCTGTCGAACTGGCTGAAATTTGCTGCTATTCTGACGGTGGGAGGGCTGGCTGCGATCGTTCTGCTGTTCAGTGCTGCTGCTCACCCCCCAAACGCTAGCCAAGTTAAGACTTCCTCATCCCCTACGATCTCTCAGGAGTCCCCTATGAGTGCCCCCGTCTTGTCTGCTGATGAACTCAATACTGCCCTGGCTCAATTAACCGGATGGAGTGTGAAGGATGGTAAACTCCATCGTCAGTTTCAGTTTGGCTCTTTTGTGGAAGCGTTTGGGTTTATGTCCAGCTTGGCTCTGGTCGCTGAGGCGATGAACCACCACCCCGAATGGTTCAATGTCTACAATCGGGTGACGATCGACCTTACCACCCACGATTCTGGCGGCATCACAGCTAAAGACGTAGAATTGGCCAAACGCGCCAATGAACTAGCCAAATAGAATTTGGGAATGATTTAGCAGAGCTAATTTTGTTCAAAAGGCTTTCACCGCTTTGGTCATCCCACATTATTGCAACATAGGCTTTGATTACACCGAATTAACTGCGAGTCGTGCCAACACATTCTCCACGCCTTTACGGGCATGGGCCAAGTGAATTGGGTCATTCCCCATGACAAAGAGAAAATTCGCAGCCAAAAGCATGGCCTCAATTTCAAAAACGGCCTGAGTTACTTCGGCAGTGGGATCTATCTCTTCAAATGCCTGTGCATCAAGAATGCATTGCTTCAATAATGAAAGCCACTTGTCCAGCACCTCAGCAACGCGATCACGGGCTACTCCGGGACGTGTGTCGAGTTCTGCAGCAACTGTGGCAAAAAAACATCCACCTGGAAAAACTCGGCGCTCGAGATGGGAAAGAAACGAATTAGCCACAGCCTTGAGACGCTCAGTTCCCGCCTGTGCTTTCATCGCAGGCTGAAGCACTTCATGATCAAAAATGACGGCTGCTGTTTCGATCGTTGCCAACTCCAGTTCTTCCTTGTCTTTAAAGTGCGCGTAAAGGCCACTCTTGCTCATTCCAACCTCAGCAGCCAAGTCTCCCAGAGATAGGCTAGTTAGCCCTTTGATTGTTGCCAGCTTCGCTGCAGTCAGCAGAATCGTCTCACGACTGGTCTGACCTTTAGACTTGCGAGGTTCACGTCCTTCCATACTGGCCTTTGATGAAGACATATTACCCATAACTTGACAATAGCACGAACGGTCGTAATAATTAGGACAGAAAAAGAACGAACGGTCGTTTTATTTCTTTTTTTACTTTAACTTAAAAGGAGAAAAGTTATGCCCTTAGTGAATGTAAAGCTAATTGAAGGCGTATTCACGCCCCAGCAAAAGCAAGAAATGATCCGCAAGCTTACCGATGCGATGGTGTCGATCGAAGGTGAGAATATGCGCCCAGTAACATGGGTGTTTATTGAGGAGGTAAAGAGTGGTGAGTGGGGAATTGGTGGCAATCCCCTAACAGTTAGTGATGTCAAAGCGCTTGCAGATGGCAGGGTCAAAGTCTGATAGGTATCTCTGTTGCAGCCAGCCCGACCCCTGTAAGGAGATTACTAAGATCCCCCATGGGTCGGGTCAATTTATTAATTCCCAGATTCTCTCTGGGGTCAGTTCCTGAGCATTGCTGAAGACCACATTGGCTCCTGCCTGTTTCAGGGCTTGAGTATACTTTTGACTACGCTCTGGAGTTTCCTGAACGTGAGGCGGCAATACACCAACGGCAATCCACGATCGCTGGGGCTGCTGTTCTCGCGCCTGCTGTACAGTATACATATCTGCAACCGTGTCCCCCAGGTAGAGTACAGGAGTCTGATTGAAGTCTGCGGGTTGCTCCAGGCGATCGACGGTTACCAACAGCCCTGTGGGATCCGGTTTGCCAGGAGCATCTTCCATTGCAATCAGCACCGGAGCCTGTAAGCCCAGGCGTTTCTCCAATACATAGGAAGCCGAGCCACGGGTTGCCCCACTGAAAAAGCCCCAGAGAATGCCTGCTTGGGTGAGTTGTTCCAGGTAATCGGCCTGAAAGAGCAGTGGTTCGTGACAGATGTAGCCTGTCCAGTGGATTGGATCTGGCCCCCGGTAGCGAGCTTGGAAAAAGGTAACTAGCTTGGAATAATCAATTCCCACCCCGCCCCGACCTGTTTGCTCTCGCCAGATCGCGGCTTCCCCGGTAGGCAGAGCACTGTCATGGGCAGTTTGGGTTTCAAAAAAGCGGTAGACCAGTTCCTGCGAGGCTTCCCAGTCGTTGTTCCAGATGCCTTCCGATTTCAGAGCATCGATTTCTGCCTGGGAGGGGCGGTAGGCTCCAGCCGTGAAATACTCAACGGTATCCGCCAGAGCGCGACGGTAGGAATTGCCCACATCCCGTACCACTCCATCAATGTCAAACACCGCGATCGCGCTTTGCCTTTTCACTGCAACTGCACTCCCCGAATTGAATAATCCAGCAACTGCATCGGATGCAGCACTGGAATTGATTTCCCCTGCAATTGTAAATGCTTACTGATCTGGACAAAGCAGCCAATATTTGCCGAGGCAATCATCGATGCTCCGGTATTGAGGAGATTCCGTACCTTTTGCCGTCCCAATTCTTCCGCTACTTCCGGTTGCAGAATGTTATACACTCCCGCACTGCCGCAGCACAGCGCTGCATCCAATGGTTCCCGTAGTTGCACCCCAGGAATTTGCCGCAACAATTGCCGGGGCTGGACGCTGATTTTCTGACCGTGCAGCATGTGGCAGGCATCCTGATACACGATCGGCAGTGGGTCTGCTTGTAAAGGAGAGAGTTTGGCAGTCAGACCCACCTCGGCCAGAAATTCCTGCACATCTCGCACCTGACTGACAAACTGCTTCGCTTTCTCCGCATAGAGGGAATCGTCTGCCAGGATGTGACCGTATTCCTTGAGGGTATGGCCGCACCCGGAGGCATTGATCAGCACGTAATCCACTCCTGCATCAGCAAAGCTATCAATCATTTGACGAGCCAGCGTTTTGGCTTGCTCCTCCTGCCCCTGGTGATGGCTGAGGGCACCACAACATCCCTGCCCACGGGGAATCACGACTTCACAGCCATTTGCCGTTAACACACGAACGGTAGCATCATTGACTTCTGGATTAAACAGTCGCTGCACACAGCCCAACAGCATCCCCACCCGATAGCGTTTTTCGCCTTGAGCCGGAATCAGTTCTGGTAAATTATCTTGAAACGCCTGGGGGGAAATGGGGGGCAGCATGGATTCCATGGCCGCCAGTCGGGGAGAAATGCGGGGCAGGAAGCCCAACGATCGCACCAGCCGTTGCAGGCCCAATTTCTGGTACAGGCCGAGGGGACGCAGCAGAATTCGCAGACGGTTGGGATAGGGAAAGGTCTTGAAGATGAGAGCGCGGAGTAGTTTTTCGGAGAGCGATCGCTGATGGTTGCGCTCAATTTGAGGACGGGTAGCCGCGATCAACTGGTCATACTGCACACCAGAGGGACAGGTGGTAACACAGGCCAGACAACCCAGGCAGGTAT
>JBBIQC010000390.1:0-5188 GCA_037442585.1 Oscillatoriales cyanobacterium bin_317 | reverse complement strand
AAATCGTACTGCCTTCAGGGGAAAACTTAATGGCATTTCCCAGGAGGTTGGTGAGAGTTTGAACAATGGCATCGGGAGCAGCCCAAACCTGAGCGGATACTGGTGCCCAAGCAATACGGATAAAGGAGCCAGTGGCGATCGCTTGTACGGATTCCACTGCCTGCTGAACCAGATCATTCACCTCACAGGATTGCATCACCAGGTTAACCTTACCGGATTCCAACCGTTCTAAGTCGAGAATGTCATTCACCAAGCGCACTAATCGCTCACTGTTATTCAATGCAACCCGTAGCATGTGCCTGGATGTTTCCGGTTCATTGCTCAATACTCCAGCATCCAAGATGCCAAGCGATCCTCGAATCGCGGTCAGGGGAGTGCGCAGTTCATGGCTGACGATCGAAATAAATTCATCTTTGATGCGATCAAGTTGGTGCCGATCACTAATGTCTCGAACAATGATGAGGACTGCATCCTCTCCACAGGGAACAACGCGGATTTCTTCATATTGCAATTTGCCCTGCACCCAGACCTCTTGCTCATAAATTTGGGGTTCATGGGTCGCTACTTCCATTGGTAAGAGTTCTGACATATGCTTTCCAACTGGATTAGGATCCTGAACCAAGCTGAGCAGTGAGCTGGTTTGAATGGTATCCAGAAAAATGCCATCTTTCTTATAAAGGGTAATCATATCGGGAATGGCCATCAAGATTGCACGGTTGCGGGCTTCACTGGCTCGCAGCGATTGTTCGACTTGAAGGCGTTGGGCCATTCCTGTGAGTATCCCAATCCCGATCGCTCCCAACAGAATGACTCCGCCCAGTGCAATAATTTGCCAAAGATAAATGGTGATAGTTGTCATGGAGCCGGATGCCAATACAAACCCACAATAGTCAGCCTGGGATTGATGATCCTGCGGCTGAACACCTAAATCTTAGAACAGGCTAGCCGCATACGAAAAATAGCGATCGCCCCTCCTGGAGAAGCGATCGCTCGTTGTAATCGGTTGTGGTCAGGAGCAAGGCTAGAGATTACCGAATCCCTATTCCCTGTTCCCTACTCCCTGCTTAGTAATCGAAGTCGCCGCCCATGCCGCCACCAGCACCAGCGGGAGCCGCGTCCTTGGGTTCGGGCTTGTCAACCACGATGCACTCGGTGGTCAGTACCATGCCCGCGATGGAAGCCGCGTTTTGCAGCGCGGAACGAGTTACCTTCGCAGGGTCAACAATACCAGCCTGGAACATGTCTACGAATTCATTGGTGGCTGCGTTAAAGCCAACATTGAATTCTTTCTCTTTTACCCGTTCAGCAATCACAGCACCATTTTGACCCGCGTTTTCAGCAATCCGCTTCAGGGGAGCCGCCAGCGCACGGGAGACAATCATGGCACCGATCAGTTCTTCGCCAGCCAGGTTGCCGTTTGCCCAGGATTCCAGATCGGGAGCCAGGTGAGCCAGGGTTGTACCACCACCGGGAACAATCCCTTCTTCAACGGCTGCCTTGGTGGCGTTGATGGCATCTTCCAGACGCAGCTTACGATCCTTCATTTCAGTTTCGGTAGCTGCTCCAACTTTCACCACAGCCACACCGCCTGCCAGCTTAGCCAGACGCTCTTGCAGCTTTTCCTTGTCATAGGAAGATTCGGTTTCTTCCATTTGACGACGGATTTGTTCCACACGAGCCTTCACAGCCGCTTCGTTGCCTTCAGCCACGATCGTGGTGTTGTCCTTGGTGATGGTGACGCGACGGGCCTTACCCAGCATATCCAGCTTGGTGTTGTCCAGTTTCAGCCCCGCATCTTCGGTGATCAGTTGACCACCCGTGAGAACGGCGATGTCTTCCAGCATGGCCTTGCGGCGATCGCCAAAGCCAGGAGCCTTGACAGCAGCCACATTCAGCACACCCCGCAGACGGTTAACCACCAGGGTTGCCAGCGCTTCTTTCTCAATGTCTTCTGCAATGATCACCAGGGGACGACCTGCACGAGCCACTTGCTCCAGTACGGGCACCAGGTCTTGTACCAGGGTGATCTTTTTGTCGGTGATCAGCAGGAAGGGTTCATCCAAAACCGCTTCCATGCGCTCGGTGTCAGTGGCAAAGTAAGGAGAGATATAGCCCTTGTCAAAGCGCATCCCTTCGGTAACTTCCAGTTCAGTGGTCATAGATTTACCTTCTTCCAGGGAAATCACACCTTCCTTGCCCACCTTGTCCATCGCGCTAGCAATCATTTGACCGACTTCATCGTCGTTACCCGCAGAGATGGCACCCACCTGAGCGATCGCCTTGGAATCTTCCACCGGACGGGAGTGCTCAGCAATTTTGTCTACCAGGAAGTTGGTTGCCTTATCAATGCCGCGCTTGAGGGAAATTGCATTCGCACCAGCGGCCACGTTCCGCAGCCCTTCTTTTACCATTGCGTGAGCCAGAACCGTTGCCGTGGTGGTACCGTCACCAGCGGCATCGTTGGTCTTGGAAGCCGCCTGACGAATCAAAGAAACGCCAGTGTTTTCAACATGATCTTCCAATTCAATTTCTTTGGCGATCGTCACTCCGTCATTGACAATTTGGGGTGCGCCAAACTTCTTCTCCAGCACCACGTTGCGACCTTTGGGGCCAAGGGTAACCGCCACAGCCTCAGCCAGGATGTCCATTCCCTTTTCCAGGGCACGACGAGCATTTTCGTTGTAAATGATGCGCTTAGCCATAGTTCCTCAGTAATTCTAGATTTGCGATTTTGGATTTTGGATTTGGGGTTGAATGATTAACTTCAGGTTCAGACTTTGGATTTAGATCATCAAAAAAAATCTAAAATCCAAAATCTAAAATCCAAAATTTATTGGACGATCGCTAGAATGTCTTTCTCAGACAGCAGCACATATTCTTCGGTGCCGAGCTTGACATCAGTACCTGCATACTTCGAGTAGAGCACCTTGTCGCCAACTTTCACTTCTGGCTCAACTTTTGCGCCCTTGTCATCTCGCTTGCCAGGGCCGACGGCAACTACTTCACCAACCTGGGGCTTTTCCTTAGCCGTATCGGGTAGCAGAATACCACCAGCCGTTTTTTCTTCAGAAGCACTGACTTTAATAAACACACGATCGCCCAAAGGCTTAACGGTACTAACGCTCAACGAAATAGCTGCCATACACAATTCTCCAAACTAGCAGGTTAGCTAAGTGGAACAAAAGTTCTCATTACAAGACCGCCCGATCTAGCCATGCACCTGACTAACATCAAATGCAAGCACGAAGCGAGCTAACATGAAGAGCAAATCTGATTCGGCTTCAGGTGAATCAGACCTGGCTCTTATGACCATTACAAGTCTACCTGGAGTTGGACTTAAAATTAGCACTCTCAACTCCTGAGTGCTAATTTAACGAACCACCCCCCGGACGTGCAATATTTTTGCTTGTACGGGTTCCCGAACGACGTACTCCCTACTCCCCACTCCCTTCTCCCTTCTCCAGTTTCTCAATCTGACCGACGAAATAATCCTCTCGGTTTTTCAGTTGGCGGGCAATTTCCAGACCTTTTTGGAAGGCCGCGATCGCCTCTGGATACTGCTTCTGTTGCGTGTACAGTTGTCCCAGTTGGTCGTAGGCCGTCATTACACCGTAGGTATTGTAGGCCTGCTGTTCCACCAGCACCAGGAAGGAATATATGCGGAGAGCCGCCTCCAGACGGTTATTTTCTCGATAGAGATCGCCTAACTTTCTCAGGGCATCTCCGGCAATGGCGAACTGCAGTTGGGGTTGAGCCAGTTGATAGGCCAGTTGATAGTTCACTTCCGCCTGATCCAGGCGTTTCAGAAGGCGGTAGTTGTCGGCAATTTTGACTGTGAGCGCAGGAATCGGGTTGGGATCATTGGTTCGCTGGTAGAAACTGATCAGCTGTTCCTGGTACTTGATGACCTGTTCCGGTTGCTTGGCCTGTTCGGCAATGTAAGCGAGCTGATTCAAATAAATTGGCTCGTTAAATACATCATTTCTGGCCTGCGATCGCGCCAGCAACTCCTGATAGGTTTTCGTGGCTCCCGCATAATCAAACCAGCCCATCTGCACCTGTCCCAGGCTAATCAACGTAGCCTCCAGCAGATAGGCATTATCACGCTGACGGGCCTCTGCCAGGATTTCCTCATAGACCTGAGCAGCCGCTTTGGGTAAACGCACCAGTTGATAGGCCAATCCCAATTCCTGCCAGAGTTGAGGGCGATCGGTACCCGATCCAGACACGCCAGTCTGAGTTTGCTGTTGGTCAGATTGAGAAGCATCTGTTGAGGGCCTGGTCAACTTCCAGATGTCATCCAGACGCAGCGTGATGTACCGCAGCTCAGTCAAGTCGTTCGCCCTCCAGGCCACATCCCCAACTCGCCCCAAAGCCCGAACTTCCGCAGCCAGCGGCCCTGCTACCCGACGCAACCGCAGTTCCCGATTCCAGGATGCAAAGGCTCCCACTTCGTCCCCCTGCTGGAACTGAGCCGCTCCTCGCAGGGCCAACCGATCCGCCGCTGCTGTCATCTGTTTCCGCTCCTGGGCCGTCAGTGGACGGTCTTTATAGTCATAGGGAATCAAGGGATCGGGTTCTGTAATCTCCAGCGGATTCGGAGGAAATTTATCCGGTAAGGGAGCCGCCTTGGGAGGTGTAGCTGTATTGGACTGGCCTTGAGCCGCTGGTTGCTGCTCTGTTTGAGAAACAGAGGGCACAATTTGAGGGATAGATGGCACAGATGGAGAAACCCTCTCTGGAGAAACTGCCATTTGGGCGATCGCCCAATTAGCCCTTCCGCCTATTCCCGCCAGCAGAGCGATCGTTGCCATCCCCACAACTCCCACCTGTCCCCTAACCCCAAAACGCACCATCGCTGCCACTCTTCCTCCAATCATCAATCCCAGTCTCCTACAATTTCCAACTGCAATCCTCTTCCACCCTACCCCCTACTCCCTATTCCCCGCACCCCAACCATTTCCCGTCAAGACCATGACATAATGGGAGGCGTTTGGCTGAATCGCGATCGCTTAGGGATCACAGAGGAGTTGGCAACGTGAAGGTTTTAGTCGTTGGGAATGGTGGGCGGGAACATGCCCTGGTCTGGAAGCTCCTGCAGTCCGATCGAGTTCAGCACGTGACCTGTGTTCCTGGGAATGGGGGAACAGCTGCAATGGCCCGTTGCCGTAATCTCGCCATGAATGTG